>JAAYND010000048.1 GCA_012521035.1 Methanomicrobiales archaeon | reverse complement strand
GGTCGAGGACGAAAGAGACGGTATCCCCGTGCATGGCGACCTTCGCCGCCCCGAGGTCGGCGACGATCTCACCGCGGATGACAAGCGGCACCCCACCGACATGGAGGGAGACCGCGTAGGGGTCAAACTCAGCGCCTGATCGGCCGGCGGCCGCGACAACCCGGCCCCAGTTCGGGTCTTCGCCGTAGACCGCTGTCTTGACGAGCGGGGACGCGATGACCGTCCGCGCAACGGCGGCGGCCTCTCCCTCATCGGCGGCGCCACGGACCGTGACCTCAAGGAGCTTCGTCGCACCCTCGCCGTCGCGGGCGATCTGTATGGCGAGGTTTCGGCAGACGGCCTCGATAGCCTCCGCAAGTTCATCTCGATCCACCTTCCCGGCGGCGCCGGTCGCTGTGCAGAGGGCCACATCGTTCGTGCTCGTATCCCCGTCGACGACGACCCGGTTGAATGACCGTCTGGTCGCCTGCCGGAGGATATCCTGGAGGACGGGGGCTTCGACCTCGGCATCGGTGTAGATGAACGCGAGCATCGTCCCCATGTTGGGGGCGATCATACCACTCCCCTTGGTGATCCCGCCGACGGAGAACGATCCGGTCTCAATGAGGGCGTGTTTCGGGAAGGTATCGGTCGTCATGATCGCCCGGGCGGCAGCGGCCTCGGCATCGCTATTCCGGGCGAGGAGCGGGGCTATACGCTCGCACTGGTCCCGGATGAGCGGGAGGTTTACGTAGCGACCGATCACGCCGGTGCTCGCGACGCCGATTCCAGCGGGGTCGATACCGAGGGAGGCGCCGGCGATCTCGCACATCTCCTCTGCATCGCGGATCCCCCTCTCGCCGGTGTAGGCGTTTGCGCACCCGCTGTTCACGATGACGGCATCAAGCCTCCCCCGGCGAATCCGGTCCATCATCACCTCGACCGGGGCGGCGCGCACCTTATTTGAGGTAAATACCCCGGCAGCGGTCCCGCTCGCCCGGATAAGCGCAAGCCCGAACTTTCCTTCCCTGATCCCGGCAGCGCTGACACCTTTTACCGCACAGATGCTCTTCATTCCTCTTCTTCCTCTCCAGCAGACGCTCCGATACCCCGGACAAGATCGGCCCGGGTGACGATCCCGACCAGTTTCCCGTTGCGGAGGACCGGGAGGCGTGCTATCCTCTCTTTGAGCATCAGAGAGGCCGCATCAACGATATCCGACTCCTCATCGATCGATATGGCAGGGCTGCTCATGATCCGCCGGACCTTCATGTCGCTTATATCGGTGAGCGCTCGCTTTGTCTTCTCCCAGTTGATGAACTCCCTGATGGGAACCTCGATCACCTCGAGGGGTGAGGGGAGCCAGAGGTCGCTTGAGAGGTCGCCGACATTGAGGAGCGATATGATATCGGTCTCGGTGACGATCCCCGCCACCCGGTCGCCATCCATGACGGGGAGCCCCCCGATATGGTATTTCCGGAGCAGGCCCGCCGCCTCGCGGACGGGAGAGTCAACCCGGACGGTCACCGGGTCAGGGGTCATGATATCTTTTACCAGCACCATTATAGTCACCTCAGGGGAGCATGCCTGCGAACCGGAGGCCAGCATCCTCAGCGAATCCGCACATCAGATTCATGTTCTGGATCGCCTGGCCGCTCGCGCCCTTGACGAGGTTGTCGATCGCAGAGACCGCGACGATCCGGTCGCCCTCACTCTCCACGGCCACGTCACAGAAGTTCGTCCCCCTCACGGCCGCAAGAGTCGGTTTCTGGTAGCGGACGAAGAACTCGTCCTCGTAGAACTCCCGATAGAGGGCCTCGACCTCTCCCTGCTCCATCGGTTCATTGAGGAGGATATGGGCCGTCGTGAGTATGCCCCGGTTCACCGGAAGGAGGTGTGGCGTGAAGTAGCACCGGGCGGTTGAACCGAGCCGGGCCGCCTCCTGCTTCATCTCCGCGAGGTGCCGGTGGCCTGTCCACTTGTAGGCGCTGAAGTTGTCGCCGACGTTCGGGTAGTGGGTCGTCGCGGAGGGGTTTGTGCCCGCACCGGTGACACCGGTCTTTGCGTCGTATATGATCGTGTGGGCAAACTTCGCGAGCGGCGCCGCCGCGAGTGTCGCTCCGGTCGGGAAGCAGCCCGGGTTTGCAACGAAGGAGGCGCCCCTGACAGCATCCCGGTGGAGTTCGGGCAGGCCGTAGGGAGCCTCGAAGTAGTTCTCGTGGCACACACCGTAGGTCTTCTCGTAGACATCCCTTGCGAGCCGGTAATCGGCTGAGAGGTCGACGGTCCTGATCCCCCGCTCGACAAGCGTCCCGGCGATGCTCATCGCCGCTGTGTGGGGTACGGCGAGGAAGGCGAAGTCTGCATCGATATCGCCGGCGCCGATGTTCTGAAAGACGAGATCGGTCAACCCGCGGAGGTGGGGGTGGACCGAGGTGACAGGGGTGCCGTCCAGCTTCCGGGATGTTGCGGTGACGACGTCTGCGGAGGGGTGACCTATCAGGAGCCGCATCAGCTCGCCACCGGTGTATCCGGATGCACCGATAATCGCAATTTCCATACGGAAGATGTGTCTTTTATAGAATCTTAAGGCTTTGTAAGGCAACGCTCATAGAGCCGGGCGGCCGTCGCCTCGATCCCATCCCGGTCCTCGAGTCCTTCGAGGAGGTCACGGGGCAGCGCGGATTTTCCGTACGTCGCGCCGGCGTAGGCGCCGCATATGAGCGCGATTGTGTCGGTGTTCCCCCCGACGTGCGCGGCGGTGTTGAGGAGCGTGGTGACATCCTTGATGCGGTGGATAAGGAAGAGTGCGAGCGGGACGGTCTGGTAGACGGTCACGTTGTTTCCGATGACCGATAGCGCGCTCTCAAGGCTGATCCCCTCACCTGCGAGGCGGACGGCGGCGCGGATCTTGTTCCCGAGGGTGATATCCTCAAAACCGGCGTGTTTCCCGGCGAGGGAGAGCGCCTCAGGATGGCCACGGATGGCGTAGTGGACGAGCATCGCGACGGTGACAGCGCCGGCATGCGCCGCCGGATGGGTATGGGTGACGCTGCAGGCCTGGACCACCCGTTCCGTCACGTCGACCGGATCGCTGTAAGCGAGCGCAAACGGTATGGCGATGCTGACGCAGCCTGCGGTGTTCGATGCGACGCCGCTCCGCTCCCCGCCGGAGAGGAGGATGTGCCGGCACGCGGCCTCAACGGCACCGTCGGGGAACCGGAGTTCTTTGTTCATGTACATCCGGGCGAGGGCGGTCGCATAGGCATTCTCCGAGTACGTGCCGTCGGCGAGCATGCCGGCGACGAGGAGCATCATCTGGGTGTCGTCGGTGAACTGCCCGGGTTTGAGCCCGGCGTTCGGGTGCCCGCGCCAGGCCCGGTGGTACCCCTCGTGGAGGCGCTGGAAGTCGGGAGGGGTGCTCTCCCGGGCCATGCCGAGCGCATCGCCGATGGCAGCCCCGAGGAGGCAACCTTTGAACTGATCGAGCATTCAAGTAGTCTCTCTCGCAAGGTCCATCATAAGGGTTGTTATTTGACGTGCGGGGGGTAGAGGCTGGATGGGGATATCAGGGCAAAGGATCCCGCAGGTGCATCAAAAGTGGGGGATCCGATCAGGTGAGACCGTGCTCGTGGAATCAGTCTGTGTAGCGCATATCCGTCCCCCGTATGTGGGTTGCCACCTGGTCGTAGGGGAGACTTATAACCTGGATCGAGAGGTCGGGGCCGCCTTCCTCAAATTATTGCGTAAATTTGCCGACTTTCGCGACAAAGGCCCGGTGCTCGCGCCGGTGCGCGGCAAAGCCGGCGTAGCCGAACTTCTGCATGTACTCTTCCTCGGTCGAGAAGTGATACTGTGTGTATGAAGCAAGGTCTGCAAGCACCTCCTCAAGAACATCTTTTCCGCGCTTCGCGAGCATTGCTTCATGGAGGTCATTGATGAGCGATATGAACCGCTGGTGCTGGGCGTCGATCTCTTTGACGCCGACGGAGAGGTCGTCGGACCATTTCATGAATGCCATGATTCAGGATAGTTCGTTTTCCTGCATATAGTGCTCTATTTGTTGCGGGGAGGGGCCGGCAGGATCCACATTCTCAGATCGAGTATGAGCGATATGGCCACGGATCTCCCGGCGTTGCTGATCGGCGACGTTGGTCTTCCCCTGTATCAGTCGAGCAACCGCCCGACCCGATCCACTATCATGCTCGCCGATGCCACCACATCCCGGGCATCAACCTCTGAGTAGATACAACCATAATCTGCCCCCTCCCGCGTGCGCATGGCAAAGGTAAAGTCTTCGAGTATCGATACCGGGAGAAGACCTTCGTCGACATAGAGAGCTTCGATGGCATACCGGAGGCAGAAATGACTCTTTTCGCGGTAACCCCTGGAAAAGATAAGCGCACGCAGGGCGTGAAACTGTGCATAGTAGCCCTGGATGATCGCCCACTTGACATTCTCTTCTGTGAGAGAGTGCTCTGCAGCAACCAGATCCTGTTCCGCTTCCCGCAGTTCCTTTGCGACCAGTCCGGAGTCGACCGGGATATGGACAATCTTCCCCCGCTCGAGGCACCGCTCGAACTGATAATTCATGGTTCTTCCTCGATCAAAACTTTTCCCGCACAGATCCGCTCATAAAGAGCCGGATCAGCGGTTTTCAATGACCGGAACTCCCGGGGCGTGAGGATGAGCGGCGATATTTCGCGATCAAGGCCGGCTTGAGCTGAAGCGATGTTCGCTGCTGCGGCCCTTGCATCGTCTGTCTCGATGAAGAGATCGATATCACTTTCGTGGGTGTCGTCACCAGTCGCCGCACTCCCAAAGAGGATCACCCTCATCACACCGTCGCCCCTCAGGCGAAGGATCAGCGGGTTGAGTTCTATGAGTGTGGCATAGACCTTCACCTCACGGAGGAGCGGACTCTCCATCGCTGCCTGATAGATCACGAGGCGCCCACGCTCTTCACGATGTACCAGGCCCGCATCCGCCAGGCGGGCAAGCGAGGCGCTTGCTGAGCCCACCCCAATCCCGAGCAACCGGGCGAG
>JAAYND010000047.1 GCA_012521035.1 Methanomicrobiales archaeon | reverse complement strand
GCGATGAGGAGAAGAACGAGGGGCAGCGTCACCATCTGCCGCGGAGAGTATTTGTTGATGTCGTATCTGACAAATTCCATGCTGTATTAGTGTACGATAGTGATAGGTTAAAGGATTGCTCATGATAGTAGCCCGGGGGTCGAAATATGCCCTGATAGTCCTGTAACGTCTGGTGTTATCCCTGATGGAGGGAAACGCGCCCGGCACAGGAGTTCTCCAGAACGCACTATAAACCGGCGGTTCAGAGATGCGCACAGAAGTCAGCTGGTTCCGCCTCGGAGGTGAATTATGACCCTCTGAGCGGGTATTTTTGCATACCCGTAGGGTGGTGACCCGGAGTTTCTCATTGATTGAACTCATGACCGCCCGCGGTCTCATGGGCGTTTCACACCAGCCTGATAACTCAAGATCTGGTGCCTGGGGGCAGGGGAGAGCCGGGTGATCGGTGCATATCTCCCTGGAAAGGCTCTACAACCCTCACAGAACCCGTTCCCGTATAACGATGATATTATAGCAGTCCGAACCTGATTTAGTCAGACAATAGTTGGTTATAGAGCATAATCTCTGATTAAATGAATAAAAAGAAAAGATATATATAAAATACCGAATCACAAGCACATATGAGATCACCCTCTGAGCTCAGGAGAGAGATCGAAACTCGACTCGAAGGTTATCTCTCACGGGACCGGGATGGCATCCGGCATGAGCTGCTCAGCCTCTTCGTGAAGATACGATCCCTGACGATACCACAGATCTACGAGAGATTGCGGGAGCAGTTCTCTATCAGTTATCACTCAGTCGCATCTATGGTAGGCACCATCGCGTCCCGGATAGGTATACTGCACGTACGGCGGAATGCGGAGGGAACAAACACCATCTACGAGCTGAAGGATCAGTATGTAGATGTGGTGACAGGTATCCTCGGGATAACGTAACCCGCGATCTCGATCGTATCCTTTTTTTACCCTCAGGATCAATGCTAGGGACTATCATGCAGAGCGATACACGGGAACCAGCCTCGTCACGAACCATATATCTCTCAGAAGAAGTTAGATCATATGTTCTCGCGAGGAAACGCGATTTTCGGCTGAGCACTGCCTGTAGTGGGCCTATTCTTTTACCTACATCGGTAAAACCGCCAAAGATAACCGATCTACAGATTCCTGTTGACGATTATACTATTTACATATCAAAATACCAGGCCCGCTACCTCGATTCTATCCATAAGGGGATGATCCCGATCTACTATGATGATTTCTAGGCGGACTGTTAGATCCTCCAGCTCCGCTCATCCCGGGCTCTCCTCCCCTGAAGAGAGTGGGAGTACCTGAGATCCATCTCGCGTGCCAGAACTGTTAAACTCCAATCTACCTGATGATCTGACCATGAGTTTTGAAGAACTGGACCATACGGCTGACGTCCTTATGCGGGTACGGGGCGCAACCATGAGTGAACTCTTCTCCGATGCAGGCCGGGCCATGTTTCACGTGATGTACGGTCCCTGCGAGGATCGGGGCATCATGCGACAGATCACTCTGGATGCAGAAGATCTTGAATCCCTCCTCATCGACTACCTCTCAGAACTGCTCTTCATCGCCGATGTGGAGAACATTGTACTCTGCACGTTCGCGGTCGATCTCCAGGGAACCCGGCTCTCCGTGGTTGCCCGGGGCGAGCCCTTCGACCCTGCGCGGCATGCGGGAGGAGCACTCATAAAAGGTATATCATACTTCGATCTCGCGATCGTAAAAGAAAAAGATGCTTATGTAGTGGACATCATCTTTGATATCTGAGGGATCGATATGTTTGAAGGAATCAATAAGATCGGAGACCTCGAGTGGGAGGTCCCTGTAGGATATGTTCCAGATATGCGGGTGCCCGGCCGCTTCTTCCTCTCCGAGGCACTGGCAGAAACCCTCGAAGAGGGAGCCGTTCGTCAGCTTGCGAACGTTGCGACCCTGCCCGGGATCGTGAAACATTCGCTCGCCATGCCGGATATCCACTGGGGATACGGATTCCCTATCGGCGGTGTTGCTGCGTTTGACATGACAGAGGGCGTCATATCTCCCGGCGGTGTCGGCTTTGACATCAACTGCGGCGTCAGGCTGATCACAACACCCCTCACCGAGGCTGACATCGCGGGCAAAATACGGGAATTAATCGAAGCACTCTTCTCCGTCGTTCCGACCGGTGTGGGTACAAAGAGTAGCATGCGGGTCTCAGGAAAGGACCTGACCGAGATCATGATGGATGGCGCGCGGTGGGCAGTGGAGCGCGGACTCGGCATTCCGGGCGACCTGATCCAGTGCGAGGAAGAGGGGGCGATGCCGGGTGCGGATCCGGATGCAGTCAGCGCCAAAGCCCGCCAGCGGGGTATGCCGCAGATCGGGACGCTCGGTGGAGGAAACCATTTCCTGGAGATCCAGGTGGCGCAGGAGATCGTCGACCCGGAGGCGGCCAGGGCATTCGGGATCACCGAGGGGCAGGTCTGCTTCATGATCCACTGTGGTTCACGGGGTCTCGGCCACCAGGTCGCCACCGATCACCTGCGGATACTTGAGAGAGCCCTTGGAAAATACCGGATACGCCTCCCTGACCGGCAGCTTGCCTGTGCTCCGATCGACTCTCCAGAGGGCCGCGCTTACTACGGCGGTATGGCCAGTGCTGCAAATTACGCCTGGACAAACCGGCAGGCCATCATGCACGAGGCGCGGAAGGTGTTCGCGCGGATCTTTGGTATCGACTACGATGATATGAGGCTCATCTACGACGTGGCCCACAACGTCGCCAAGTTCGAGCACCACGACGTCGATGGGGCATCGACGGAGGTCTGCGTCCATCGTAAAGGGGCAACCCGGGCATTCGGTCCCGGGGCACCGGACATCCCCTCTGAGTATGCTACGGTCGGGCAACCGGTGCTCATTCCCGGGAGCATGGGTACATCCTCATACCTCCTCCGTGGCACGACGATAGCGATGCAGAAGACCTGGGGGAGCACCTGCCATGGTGCCGGGCGGGTGCTCAGCCGATCGAAGGCGAAGAAAGAGTTCCGGGGAAGGGAACTTCGGGAACAACTCGCAGAAGAGGGCATCGTGGTGCGGGCCCACCGCGACGCCGTGCTTGCAGAGGAAGCCCCTGACGTCTACAAACCGAGCCATGAGGTGGTGCGCGTCGTGCATGAAACAGGCATCTCGGGTATCGTCGCCCGGCTGGAACCACTCGGGGTGATCAAGGGGTGACCTGCAGGACGGGGTTACTCTGGGACAGCCCCCTGATGTTCTCAAGGCTCATCGAGGACTGCGGCGCCGCCTGTGAGACGATCAACCCCTACATGCTTGCCTCCCCGTTCTGGCGCGGCAGGTTTGTCTCGCTCATCGTGCCGACCGGATTTGCAAACCCGGCCTACTCAAACCTCTTCCCGGCGCTGAGAGCCGCAGAGGAGCGCATCCGGCGCTTTGTCGAGGGCGGCGGGCGGTTGCTGGTCTTCGGCGCGGGTTGTGATCGGGCAGACGCTTACGACTGGCTTCCATTCCCGGTAACCTACTCGTTTGCATATGGGCCGCGCGCGGTCCAGTATACCTGCGAGAACAAATGCACCACCCTCTTCAATGGATATGACCTCGCTGCCATCGAGTGCGACGGAGCGTTTCCGGATCATGGTGGCGAGACCCTGGCTCTCTCGGTTTCAGGCGATGCGCTCCTGGTTAAAAAGACGGTAGGTGACGGTATGGTGCTGGTTACGAGCATCCACGAGTACCCATCTGCCGAATTCCTGAAGAGGTTCACCTGTGGCGATAAGGAAACCTTATTCTAGATAAAACATGATGAAAGGTATGGATATGGCCATGGAGCAATATATTATCTCTGCATCTTCAAGGGCGCATGATCTCGCTCCCATCATGATGTGCGTCCACGATCTGCTCAGTCATCTGCCTGTCACGGCACGATCCCGCGATCATCCCGGTGTCCGGATCGAGGACGGGAAGGTCGTCGACGAGACCTACACGGGTCCCATCCTTGAAGAGGTTCTCAAGGAGAACGTTTTGAAGAGAGCCCAGCCCAGGGATGGCCCGTATACAGGTATCCCGGTGGTGGTGGCACCGGTGCGGGACGACGAAGGCAGGGCTATCGGCGCGATAGGTATCGTTGATGTGACCGGTATTTTTGATCTGGCGGGTTTCATGGAGCAGAACGCGGAGATCCGGAAACAGGTGTGCGGACAGGATCCATGCCCGCTCCCGACTGAGTCGCCTGCAGCAAAAAGGTAATGGGTATGAAGGATACAGCAATCAATGTACTGAAGATTCTCGAAGAAACCTCCGATCCAGTATCGGGCGAGCGTATTGCAGAGCAACTGGGTGTCACTCGTTCAGCCGTCTGGAAACAGATACGCGAACTCCGGAGATTGGGTTACAACATCTCGTCATCTCGTACGCAGGGTTACCGTCTTGAAGCGACAACGAGCAGACTCCTCCCGTACGAGATCCACAAAAAACTCCGTACCCGAACCATCGGAAAGCAGATCCGCTACTTTGATCGTACCGCTTCAACGAGCTGGGTCGGGAAACAACTCGCCGGCGAGATCGATCCCGAGAAGCTGCACGGCATGGTGATCATTGCCGAAGAACAGACCGGCGGGTTTGGAAGGCTCGGGCGCGCGTGGGTCTCTCCTGCCGGCGGCATCTGGATCACTATCGTCTTAAAGCCGGGGATCCCGATCGATCGCCTCTTTATGATAACCATGGCCGGATCGATCGCCATCGCCCGGGCCATCAGAAAGGAGTACGGACTCAGCGCGCTCATCAAATGGCCAAACGATATTTTTATCGGCGATAAGAAGATCGGTGGACTGCTCCTGGAACTTGAGGCAGAGGCGGATGCCATTCACTACGCCCTCCTCGGGATCGGGATCGATGCAAACATCTCGCTTGCAGATCTCCCGCCAAACCTGAAGGATGTGGTGACCTCACTCCATGTTGAGGTCGGGCATGAGGTCGATCGCGTAGCGCTCCTTGCCAGGGTCCTGCGGGAGTTTGAGCTGCGGTACCAGCAGCTCGAGGACGGGGAGTATGACTCCATCGTCCGCGAGTGGAAGAGTCTCTCCCTGACGCTCGAGCAGCGGGTGGCTATCAGGACGATCAACAAGACCTTTGAAGGAGAAGCCATCGATATCGATAGTCACGGCGCCCTGATCATCCGCCGGGATAACGGGAAGATCGAACGGGTCATTGCCGGCGATTGCTTCCAGCTCTGACCGGCAGGACCGGTAAACCTCTTTATAACTTTCTGGTTGGAGGTTTTTTATTGTCAACCGCCCAACCAGAATAGGTTTACATGAAACACCGGGCCCAGATCCTCGCCTACAGTGGAACGTTCATAGCACTGATCGCCGCCGGGAGCTGGATATCCATCCCGCTACCCCCGGTCCCGCTCACGCTCCAGACGCTCTTTGTGCTCCTCGCCGGGATCATCATGCAACGGTATGCCGTAATCCCCGTCGGCCTCTACATCCTCCTCGGGGCGGCGAACCTCCCGGTCTTCCATAACGGCACGGCCGGTCTCGGGGTGCTCCTCGGCCCTACCGGTGGATTTCTGCTCGGGTTTCTTCCTGCTGTCCTCATCGTGGGGATCGCCTACGAGAACGAGTCGCCGAAGATCCGGATCGCAGGGCTGATCGCGGCAACCTGCATGATCTACCTCTTCGGCGTCGTATGGCTCTCCTGGTCGGCATCGATCCCGCTTCTTCAGGCTGCCCTGCTCGGTGTCGCTCCGTTCCTCATCGGTGATGCCCTGAAGGCCGCTGCCGCGTACACCATAGGAAAGCGCATAGGATGATCCACATACGCGATCTCCGGCACCGGATCATCGACATCCCCGATCTGGCAATACATGCACGCAGTGTGGCTGTTATCGGGCCGAACGGGAGCGGTAAGACGACCCTTCTCCTGGTCTGCTCCGGCATCGAGGAGCCCCGCGCAGGAGAAGTCCGGATCCTCGGGAGGTTGCCATCGGCCGTGAAGATCGGGTGGGTGGGGGAGTTTCCCGATCGGACACTCCTCTTTTCCCGGGTGTACGACGAGATCGCTGCGACATCCCGGTTCCGCAACCGCTCCTGCAATGAGACCGATGAACGGGTCAGAGCGGTTGCTAGAGAGATCGGGATATCACATCTCCTGGACATGAAGGTATCAGACCTCTCCGGCGGGGAGAAAGCCCTCGTTGCGATGGCCGCCGCTGGTGTCGATGATCCCGAGGTGCTCATCCTCGATGAGGCCGACTCGCATCTGGATGGTGAAACCGCGGACCGCATCCAGCGCGCTGTGCGTACGAGTTCGGCATCCCACGTGCTCTGGTGTACCCAGTCGATGGATACCGCGGCCTGTGCAGACCATATCATCTTCATGGAGGGAGGGATGATCCGGTATTGTGGCACACCAGATGAGGTCTTTGCCCGGCTTGAGGAGACCTGCTTCTACCCGACTATGTGGAGGCTCCACCGATGAGGATAGATCTCGAGGATCTCCTCTTTTCCCGGGGTTCGTTCTGCCTCCGGGGCAGTGGTACCTTCGATGAGGGGGTGCACCTGGTCAGCGGGCAGGTAGGGAGCGGGAAGTCGACACTCGCCCTGCTCCTCGCTGAACTGATCCGTCCGGAGAGGGGTGTTATCAGGCGACAGGGGATCACGTCTGCCCTGCTCCTGCTACAGTTTCCTGAGTATCATATCACCTCCCCGACAGTCTCTGAGGAGATCAGATCCTGGGGTCTTGAGCCCGCCCCTCTTCTCGCACAGACCCGACTTCTCGGGCGCGGTGACGACGACCCCTTCCACCTCTCCCGTGGCGAGCTGAAAGGGTTGATCCTGGCCTGCATGACCATGCGAAACCCCGATCTCCTGTTGTTAGACGAACCGTTCAGTTCGCTTGACTGCGTTGCCAGACATACAGCATGCAGTATGATCGAGGGGCGGAGCAGGGGGATCACCATCATCTTCTCACACGAGCGTGCAACCCTTCCCCGGGTGGATGCCATATGGGAGATTGAGGGCGGAACCCTGAAGGCCCTGGGTCGCGTGCCAGAGGCGATCCCCCGGTGGCGGCATGCTCCGCCGTATCTTCTCTACGCCCTGGAACAGGGTGCTCGCCCGGAGAATATCAGGCTTCAGGATGCCCGGGAGGCGTTATGCAGGATCCGAGGCTGAGGCTCTTTGCAACTGCTGCCCTCTCGATCGCCGCGTTTGCGAGCACCGCAGGAGCAGTCACCGCCCTGGTCTGGTGGCTGATCTTCACACCACGCACAAAGGCTCTCCCACGACCCGGTCTCTTTCTCAGCCTTGTCGGAATAATTGCCGTAACAGCGCTCGTCTCCGGACTGGGCGGTGGTCCCGGAGTCTCCTACCTGATCAGGATGGTCGTGATCCTGCTCATCGCTGCATGGGCGTATGCTGAGACTCAGGAAGGTGAGGTGCTTGCCGTGGCGGTCTGGGCGTTCGGTGACCGGATCGGGTTTGAGATGGGGCTCATTGCTGAGATGGGGCTTCAGGGGCTCACAGTGATCAGGCAGGATATAGAGCAGATGCGGGTTGCACTGGCGCTGAAGGGTATCAGGATCGGTGCTCGCTCGATCGTGCCGATCGCTATCCTGCTCATCATCACAGAGATTCGAAGAGCCGACGATCTGGCCAGATTGCTGGTAGTACGAGGATATACGCTCGGAGGGCGTATATGTCCGACCTTTGAGACGGGCGCGCGAGATCTCCTGGCGGCTCTATTAGCGATGGTACCCGGGGTTTTATACTGGATACCCGTTCGTGATGTTTTTATATTAGTACAGTGAATTTTGTAGAGGCTTTATTGCGATCTCTCCAGCCCTTCGAGGTGCAAAATTCGATGTGTGCTGCCAAATCCGATACATTATATATCACAGATACCACG
>JAAYND010000046.1 GCA_012521035.1 Methanomicrobiales archaeon | reverse complement strand
TTATAACCTACAAGATGATAAAGGTTTCTATTCGATACTGACCAGGAATTTCGAAACAGCTCGAATATAGAAGGAGGATGTTGAGGAGGTCAAGAAATTTGAAGTTACAAAATCACAAAGTCAGGTCCTGTATGCTCTCCCACTTCACCACGGATAGTGTTCGTGCCATCTCTTTTCACCTCACAGTGGGGTGTATGAAGAGGTGGTTCTATTTCAGGTTATCCCCTGTGGCAGTTTAGCCGAGAAAAAGAGATCAGGTTGTTATATCGAGGCGCGTCTTCTCGGCCTTCTCTCCGATGAGCGCGCTGTTTCCGGCGGGGTCTTCGAGGATGACCGTGAACGGGAAGGCCACCTCCCGGGCAGCGGCGATCGCGTCCTGCATCCGGAGCGCTGCAGCCCGTTCTTCGTCGCTCTCCGCGCCGGCCAGAGCGCTCTCCACCGCCCCTGAGAACCGCAAAAGAACTCCCTCGATATTGGTGACGAACCCCTCACAGGCGCTCCCGGGCTCGACCATGAGCCCGAGCTCCGGGATCCGGATCGTCCCGGTCATGCTCCGCACCACCCTGATTGCGAGATCGGCGGCTTCTTCGACCCGCACCGTCCACCGGGCCGCCTCTCTCTCCTCCGGTATGATCGTGTCGGTGTGCCGGTAGCCGCAGCCACTGCAGGCGATCGAGACCACCAGGAGATCCGGAAAATGGGGGATCTCGAGATGGTGGTGGACGATCTGCACCTCACCTCCGCACGCGGGACAGGTTCCCGGGTAGATCTCCCGCACTTACAGGCCACCGCCGATCTTCTCGCGCGAGATCTTGACGGACATCGGCGTTATGATGACGTACTTCTGCTCGCCAAGACCGACGATATCACCGTTCACGTCATTCGCCACATCGCGGAGATCCTTTAAGATCCGCTCGAATGTCACCTTGTCCATCTTCAGCCGCCCGATGTCGACGATGACGATATTGCCGTTGTAGACCTCGTCCTTGACCCGGGGGGTGTCCTTGAGATCGGCGATGGTGGCGATCTTGACATACATGGATGCCGGTTCCTCCGAGGTTGATCCCTCATAGGAGGCGAGATCGAGTTCCATGTATTCGTCCTCATTTTTTACAGGACTTTTACCGAGAATGCTGTCAAAGAGCTTTTTAACCATAGAAAAAGTGAGGAAAGAATTTTATTTAATAGTATCTTTTAGTTTTCGCGCTAGATCTCGATATTCCAGATATCATCCCCGACACGGTGGATACTCCTGACCGATTTTCCCTTCTCCTGCTGCTCCATATCGGCGGCATCGAGGAGTGCTATCCCCACGGCAAGCGGTTTTCCATAACGTTCTTCGACTACCTGTGCCGGGTGCCCGGCGCGGATATCTGGCGATATCGAGACGATCCCGGGGCGCATGGCATCCGCGCCGTTTGCGACAAACCTGACCGCGCCGGTATCGACCACCACCCGCCGCTCGGGGATGGGGTGTTCGACCAGTCCCCGCAGGGTGGGGAAGGTCCAGTCTCCGGTGGCCATCAGGAGCGGTTTTTTGTCGACGAGGTAGATCTCGACGGGGGCGTCGGTCTCGATCCGCTCGATGCGGTCAGATCGGAAGAGTTCGGCCGATGGCCCGATCTCTTCAGCGAGATGTTCGAAGAGGCGGGCGACCTGTGATTTTCTGATAACGTGACGCTTTTTTACGGTAAACTTTGACATTTCTTCCAGACCTCGGGAGAGACGTTCTTTTTTTCGCGAGAGCGCGGGTATATTTAAGTAGTTTCTTCACTCAAATATATTACTCCAGAATGGACGGCAGAGGGTAATCATATGACGCCAAGACCGTTGGATATTTTAGATCAGGCACTGAACCGTCAGCCCGTCATCATCAGCCTTAAGGGTGGAAGAGAGATCCGGGGTATCCTCCAGGGATACGACGTTCACATGAATCTTGTATTGGATAAAGCAGAAGAGGAGATGGACGGCACTGTGCAGAGACTCGGCACACTGATCGTCCGTGGGGATAACGTGATCTATATCACTCCTTCAGTCGAATGAGTAGGTGAGAGAGAATGTCAAAAGGCACACCATCAATGGGCAAACGGCAGAAGCGTACCCACATCACCTGCAGGCGTTGTGGCAAGCCCTCGTACCATGCGCAGCACAGGGTCTGTGCGGCCTGTGGTTTTGGAAAAAGCCGGAAGTTGCGCAGCTATCGCTGGACTGAGAAGAAAGCAAAGGTACCGACGCACTAGAGTTGCATTATGTGTGGTATCGTTGGCATCGTCGATGCTGGCGGTGTCTCTTTTCCGCTGTATTACGCCCTGTACGCTCTCCAGCATCGGGGGCAGGAGAGCGCAGGGATATCCACTTTTGAAGGCACGACCCTCTACACCCATAAGGCCCAGGGGCTCGTCGCTGAGGTCTTCGATCACGACACCCTTGAGGGGTTGCACGGCAACGCCGGGATCGGGCATGTCCGGTACCCGACGGCTGAAGCGAAGATCCCGGAGAACGTCCAACCGTTTAACTTTCGTTACCGGGGTCTTGACCTCTCGATCGCCCATAACGGCAACCTGGTCAACACGGCTGAGATCCGGGAGGAGTACGAACGCCGGGGACAGATCTTCTGCACATCCACGGATACCGAGATCATAGGAAACATCATCGCTGAGGCGCTCCGGACATCAAAGAGCATGGAAGATGCCGTCCGGCTCTGCATGCGGCGTCTGCGGGGCTCCTACGCCATCGCTGCGCTCTTAAACGATACCGTATATGCCTTCCGCGATCCGCTCGGCATCAAACCGCTCTGTATCGGTAAGTTCGACCACGGTTACATCGTTGCCTCTGAGAGTGTGGCGATAGATGCGCTCGATGGCACGCTCATCAGGGATGTGCGGCCGGGGGAGCTCGTTCGAATTGACAGGAATGGGCTCTCATCCGTCCAGATCGCGACCGCAAACCAGAAGGCGCACTGTATATTCGAGTATATCTATTTTGCCCGCGCTGACTCGGTCATAGACGGAACACTGGTCTACGATGTCCGCCGCCGGATCGGGCAGGAACTCTATGATGCAGCTCCGGTTGAGGGAGATATCGTCTGTCCTGTCCCTGACTCCGGAACCGCTTACGCCGCCGGATATGCCGAGCGGTCAGGCGTCCCCTTCGTCGAGGGGTTGATGAAGAACCGTTACATGGGGCGGACGTTCATCATGCCGACCCAGCAGCAGCGAGAGTGGGCGGTCAGGATCAAGCTCAACACCGTCCGGGGGAATCTCAAGGGCAGGAAGGTGATCCTTATCGATGACAGCATCGTCCGGGGGACGACGTCGCGGCGGATCGTAAAGATGATCCGTGAGGCCGGAGCAGACGAGATCCATCTCCGCGTCGGCTCCCCACCGATCATATCCCCCTGCTACCTCGGTGTCGATATGCCCAACCGTGCCGAGCTGATCGCGAGCGGGAAGGAGGTTGAGGCGGTGCGGGAGAGCATCGGCGCGACGTCGCTTGCCTACGTCCCGCTCAGCGATCTGGTGGAGGCGATCGGGTGCGGTGAGCGGAACCTCTGCACCGGGTGCCTGACCGGGCGCTACCCGGTGGATATCGACGGCGAGAAGTGCTACCACTGCGTTGTGGAGTACGTGGCCGGCACCCATCAGGCGGACCTCTCGACCTTCAGGGCCGGGAAGCAGCGGACGTAACCCCTATGCGGGATGTATGGCCGGCCCCGGGGATCCCACGTTTTTTGTAATCTCCCTGATTTTGCGCCTACTCCTGAGAGATACTACCTACGGTAGAAGAGAGATACTGGAAGAAAACAGCAGATAGCGAGGGATGGATTTGAACCATCGATCTACGGGTTATGAGCCCGCCGGGATTTCCTGACTACCCCACCTCGCTTCAACCCGTGTGATATAACATGTTGAGAGTATGCTGATATATACCTTTGTGCGTGTCTGACCTGCTCCCAACTATTATAGAGGCATACCGTCATACCTCCACTGTATGGAAGAGAACAGACCGATGGATGATGACCTGCAGCGTATCCGCGAGGAACGTCTCCGTGAGCTTGAGGCTGGCCTCCTGGGCGGCACCGGCAGAGTCGTTGAGATCAGTGATACCACGTTCCAGGATACCATGAAGAAGCACCCTTTCCTCGTCATCGATCTCTGGGCGGAGTGGTGTGGCCCCTGCCGGATGGTTGCCCCGGTGATAGAGAATCTTGCGCGCGATTTTGCCGGCAGGGTGACCTTTGGTAAATGCAACGTTGATCTCAATCCGAGGATAGCAGCGAGTTTCAGTATAACGGCGATTCCAACGCTTCTGTTCTTTGCAAACGGCATGCTCATCGACAGGGTGGTCGGCGCGCTTCCAGAAGAGGCCATGCGGTCAAGGGTCATGCGGGCCTTTGAGACCGGTTAAGCGCGTCAAAACCCTCATCCGGGATGCAGCGCGGGGTCTAGAGACTCCCGCTCTGCCGGTACCTGAGCCACTCGGAGAGTTTTGCGGCCATGATGAAGTCGTTTCGGGAGAGTCCGCCGATGGCGTAGGTGTACCAGGCGACATCCACGGTCCGACCTTTGCGGATGCTTATGTCCGGGTAGTGACTCTCCTGCGCGGAGAGGCGTGCAACATCCTGGAGGAACGCGACAGCATCGCAGAAACTCTTACAGGCAAACCGGGCGACCAGGCGCCTGTCCTCGAGTGACCATCCCGGAACTCCGGGCAGGAGGTCGGCGATCTCCCGCCGGGTCAACGGCGCCGTATCCGCGACATCCGGTCTGATCGGTTCGGATGAGAGATCCATTACCAGATCCTCTCCCCGCAAGATAAAAAAGCTCCTGCCTCCCCCCGAATCCCGGGGAGCACTGCTTTTCCCCCGGGATCGCGCCTGGCGATGAGGCCCCGGTCAGATCTCGATCAACCGATAATCCTCTTCTCCAAGACCGATCCGGGCGGCGCAGGTGGTCTGGTACCTGCCGTCTGTGTAGTCCCAGGTGCCCCTGAACTTATCCTCCCCCGGCGCGTGGTTCGCCGCAAGTTGTGTCCGGACAAATCCCCGTTCGCTGTTGACGAGATCGAGGCTTGCCTGATCGATCGCGACCGGATCGGTCGAGGCGAGTATACCGATGTCGGGGACGATCGCAGCGTCGCTCCAGGGGACACAGTCGCAGTCGGGGGTGATGTTTAAGAGGAAGTTGATGTAGCCCACCCTTCCTGCCTTCCCGTGGACGGCACCGAGGGCGTAGTCGCAGAGTCGTTCGATGAACGGCCGGATCTCCGTCGTCCAGTCAAACTCGATCGCTCCCTCGGGGCAGGCGCGCATGCAGTCGCCGCACCCGACGCAGTGCTCGGGGTTCAGGTGTGCCCGGCCTTCAACGAGCGTCATCGCCGCCTGTGGGCAGACGAGGGTGCACTTCCCGCATCCCCCGCACCGCTCGACCTCCACGAACGGCCGGCCGGCGTGCTGCTCTGCCTTCCCGGAGGGTGGGGAGCAGCCCATCGCCAGGTTCTTGATCGCGCCCCCGAACCCGGCGAGGTCGTGGCCCTTGACGTGCGAGAGGACGATCATGCTGTCGGCATCAAGGATCCCGCCGGCGATCCGGGCTCTCTCAAAGTGCTTCCCGTTGATGGGAACCTCCCTCCAGTGGCCGCCCCGGAGCCCATCCGCGATGATCACCGGGGCGCCGACGACTGCATAGTCAAACCCGTGCTCGATGGCGGTGACGGTATGCCTGACGGCGTCGGACCTGCTCCCGGCATACAGGGTGCCGGTATCGGTTATGAACGGGTGCGCCCCGCGCTCGCGCACCTTCTCGACCACCTGCCGGGCGAATATCGGGCGGAGGTAGGTGTCGCATCCCCGCTCCCCGACGTGGAGTTTGATGGCGGTAAGATCCCCCGGCCGGACCATCCTGCCAAACCCGGCAGCATCAAAGAGGCGGCGGATCTTCTGGCTCTTGTTCTCGTGAGGCCCCCTCGCCCGGAGATCTGCAAAATAGACGTCTGTCATAGCCCGGCTCTCCGGTACATCGGCCGGACATTGGCTCCCTCTACGTTTCCTGCCGCCCAGGTGTAACGTTCGCGGACAGAGGGCGGGAGGTCGCGTTCCGGTATCGATATGAAGCGAAACTCAGCGTAAAACCTGGAGAGGTCCTCGACTGCGTACATATAGAGGTCGTCGTTGTGGCATGCCACGACCAGTGCCTCCATCACCATACGTGCGTAGCCCCTGCCGCGATACTGCTCTGGCGTGAAGACGCCATCGACCTCCAGGCCGTCGGGATGTCTCCTGCACCGGGCAAGTGAGACGATCTCTCCCGCGAGGAAGACTGCAAAGACCCTATCTCTGTCGGGCTCGCCGATGGTGTTGCGGTAATCGCGCCAGACCTCGTTTGCGGCAGGGAACTCTTCTCTCCTGAGTTCGCGCACCTCCGACCGGCCCCCGGAGGTCTCAATCCCTGTTGTAGTAGCGGATCTCATCGTTCCACCGTCTGCCGTATCCGGCGGATAGCACCCTTGATGGACTGCTGTGTATAGGTGTGCAGCGGTGTCATTCTCCCCCCGATCATCGTCCGCCCTTCCCGTATCGCGGTGAGGATGGAGGCCACGTCCGGCTCGGCCGCGACATACGTGATCCCGAACCCGACATAGCGGGCGTTGTGAGCGTCGCTTCCCGCGACAGCAGGTTTCCCGTATCTCCTTGCGGCAACCGCTGCCTTCCGGTTCGCCGACCCGGTGATGTAGCGACTGTTGAAGACCTCTACGGCATCCACGGCCCCGATGCTGGTCGCGATCTTCCTCCCGACACCGTGACGCCAGCGGTGGAAGGGGTGCGGGAGGATCAGGAGTGCCCCCCGACTCCGGGCCAGAGCGACGGTCTCGAGGAAGTCGCGTCCTGCCGGTATGGGGTCTGTGACCCCGAGAGCGAGCAGGTGGCCCTGTCTCGTCGATATCTCGATCCCCGGGATCACGGTCACGGTGGTGTCGCACCGGAGGGCGTGGCGGGCACCGTCTACGGTGTCATGATCGGTGATCGCGATGGCATCAAGACCGACCGCCTCCGCCCTGCGCAGAATCTCCTCCACACTGCTCTCCCCGTCCCTGGAGAACCTTGTGTGAATATGTAGATCGCACCGCAACATGAGATCAGAATATTTGTTATCCTGGATAATAATTGAGATGTATGCGCATTCTCCTCCCGACCGGTTCGGCGACGGTCGGAATCGTGAAGGCGGCGGTTAGCCAGGTGAGCGACCGCCATACAATAGATGTAGTGGTCAGTGGTAAGGTAGCTTCATTTCTCACGCCCGACAGCCTCAAACGACTGATCTGCGGTGGCAACTACGATATGGCCATCGTCTCTGGCATGTGCACCGCGTCATTCGCCGACGTCGAACGCACAACCGGTGTTCCGGTCTACCGGGGGCCGCGGCATGCGGCGGACCTCCCGCTGGTGCTCCCGCTGCTTGAGCGGTTCAGGTTCTCAAGAACTGTTCCTGCTGATGAGTTCCTGGCCGAAGCGCGGCGCAAAGAGGCCTGTCAGAAGATGATGCTCCACGAAGAGGCGGCGAACCCCGATCTCGTCATCCGGGGTGTGAAGATAGGCGGGGGGGCGCGGATGAAGGTGCTCGCCGAGATCATGGATGCACACAGGCGCGATGACCTCGAGGCCGAGGTCAGGCGGTTCTTCGCCGACGGTGCGGATATCGTGGACCTGGGGTTTGGCTTTGATACAACGCCCGGAGATGTAGAACGGTGTTTCCGGGCCCTCGAGGGTATCGAGGGGCCGCTCGCGGTCGATACACAGGATCCCTCCCTCATAGAGGCAGCGCTCTTCCGCGCTGATCTGGTTCTCTCTCTTCACGAAGGGAATATCCCCCTCGTGGGCCGGGCGGTGGCCGATGCCGGGGCGGCAGCGGTCGTGGTGCCGCGCGAGCAGACGCTCTCTGAGAACCTTGCTGCGGCAGAGGAGGCCGGGATCTGCCGTCTCATCGCCGACCCCCTCCTCCAGCCGGTGGGGTCCGGGCTCACCGACTCGCTCCGGGGTTTCTCAGGGATCTCCTATCCGCTCTTCTTCGGGGCGGGAAATGTCACCGAGCTCCTGGATGCCGACTCTCCGGGGGCAAACGCGCTGCTCGCCGGTATGGCGCATGAGGTCGGTGCTGCGATCATATTCACGAGCGAGCACAGCGACAAGACCCGGGGATCGGTGGCCGAGATGCGGCTGGCGACCGAGATGATGGCGCTTATGACCGGCCGGCCGTATCCCAAGGATCTCGGGATCGATCTCTTGATCCTGAAGGAGAAGCGGCGGCGCCGGGAGCCTCTACCGAAGTACAGGAGTATCCTCGAGACGCAGACCCCGCCCGATGAGATCACCTACGACCCCCTCGGGTGCATCCGCATCGGCATTGAGGGGGACTGTATTGTGGCGGTCCACCGGCGCCGCGCTGTGCGGGGGAAGCACTGGGAAGATGTCTTCTATACGCTTCTTGAGAACGGATGTCTTTCGCGCCTCGATCACGCCGCCTACCTCGGGAAAGAGCTCTTCAAGGCGGAACTTGCTATAAGACTGAAGAGGAGTTTTGAGCAGGACGGACAGTTCTGAACGGTCCAGAGATCCGGATGATACCGCCATGCTCAGGCGCGCGGCTCTATCTCCCGGAGTCCTCCCGGATCCGACTGCTCCAACATCTGCACCCGACGCGAGGGCTTATGTTTACCTCACCCCTAATATTCAGTAGAATGGCTGTACATGGGATAAGCAGAGATCTGCTTGCTATGCTCTTTGAGCTTGGGCGGGAACACCACCCGAACGAGTTCGTCGCGGTGCTACGGGAACAGGGCGGCGTCATCCGTGACCTCAACCTGGTGCCCGGCACGATCGTCAGGGAAAATAGCGCCTCGTTCCTCCTCAACATGCTCCCGCTCGATATCCACCAGGCCGGTAGCGCTCATAGCCACCCGAACGGTGCCCTCTCTCCCTCACCGGCGGATCTCAGGTTCTTTCCCACGGTAGGCCGTTACCACATCATCATCGGATACCCGTACCGGGAGAGGGACTGGCGATGTTATCGGGCGGACGGCACCCCCACACACCTTGAGGTGGTCGAGTGATCCGTGTGGTCGCGACCGGGACGTTTGATATCCTCCACCCCGGGCATCTCCATTACCTCGAAGAGTCCCGGAATCTCGGTGATGAGCTCTACGTGATCGTGGCGCGGGATGCGAACGTGAAGCATAAACCCCGGCCGCTCCTCCCCGAGGACCAGAGGCTCCGGATGGTCGGGGCACTAAAGCCGGTCGATCACGCGCTCCTCGGCGATCTCCACGATATGTTCAGGCCGATCGCTGAGATCCGGCCTGATATTATAACGCTCGGGTTTAACCAGCACTTCGATGAGGAAGGCCTCCGGAGGAGGCTTGCGGATCGCGGACTCTGCGCGGACGTCATACGGATATCGGGATATCCTGGCTCGCTTGCCAGTTCATCGAAGATCGTTGAGCATATACTCAATACCCGGGAATCCACCCGCTCTACCGGCGGGGAGGGGTGACCCCGGATCAGTGGAGCATCCCGCTATCCTCCGGATCCCCGCTCTCTCGCGTGATGGTTGTTTGTATCCTCCGTGCAGGCGAAGATCTCTCCTCCCTGGTATATCCGGGTGGCCGATCGCGCTTGCCCCGGGCCCCTGGATTCTGTCGGAGGGATCTTCATTTCACCAGGTATCGGAGATGGGCCCGGGACTGCATGTGGACGAGGAAACGGGAGTCTGACCACCCCCCGGAGTCGTATGCCGGGCGGTGTTGTTGTTGTCAGAATAGGAAAGGTATTATATGTCCTGGTGCATTACTCAAGCATCGATCCGACTCTTTCCAGAGCAGCGAGGGGTGGCAGCAGATATCTGCCACTCCAGGATGATTCGGGAATGGATCCGCACTTGATAGATATTCTACGGCACCGGGATAGCCCGGGTAGAAGGGATATCGCCGGGACACGGATTGAGATGTCCGGTGTCACTTCTGCCATGTTCGGGCAGATGGTCGAGGCTTCACTCTCCGGGGTCTGCATCGTCGACCGGCAGGGACGCATAGCCTATGCCAACCAGGAACTGCTTGCCATATGGGGCTATGCCCGGTGCGAACTGATCGGTAAACCTGTAGAGCTCCTCTGGCTCTCCCGGGAGGCGGGGGAGGACTGTATGGACCGCGCCCTCTCCGCAGGGCGGTGGAGCGGGGTGATCGTTGCCCGGCGGAAGGACTCCTCGCTCTTCGATGTCCGGGTATCGGTCAGCACCGTCCGCGATCCAGGGGCCGCCGATGTCTGGTTCCTCCTCTCCTGCCTCGACGCCACAGGATCGCGGACGGTGGCGGACGCATCCGGTCGCTGTCGCAACCTCGAACACACTATCGCTGCGATGCCTGCACGTTTCACGGATCCCGCGCAGATCGATACGGCGATAGATGAATCGCTTAAAGATCTTGGCCGGGCGTGTGGGGCCTGCAGGGTCTACCTCTCTTTCTTCAGCGATCCCAGGACAGTGTTTGGAACAACGCACGAGTGGTGTATGCCCGGGAGGGTGCCCTGTCGCGGGGAGTTCCAGAAATTCCTCACGACCGAGCTCCCCTGGTGGGTCATGAAGATCCTGGATGGCGAGACTGTGCGTATGGATGGACGACCCGGGGATAAACGGATCTCCGGGCAGGAACGGGAGTTTTTGAAGCGGCGCAGTATTGCTTCGACACTGATGATCCCGCTCCGACTGGAGGGAAAGGTCGTCGGGTTTGTCGGATATGAGCTGGATGCTGGTAGCCGGTTCGCGGAGGAAGACGTCGCGTTCCTGGATGCGGCCGTCCACATCATCGCCGGTGCGCTTGAGCGCAGGCAATCGGAGTCTCTCTTCCGGGAGTCAGAGAACCTCTGCCAGGTCGTCCTTGACGCGATCACCGATGCCATCATCATCGTCGATACCAATTTCACCATCCTTCTTGCAAACAATACATTCGTCGCCTGGTGTGAGGAGCTCGGGCTTGAGACAAATATTATCGGAAAGAACCTCTTCTCTGTCATGCCGTTCCTCCCGACCGCCACACGGCAGCAGTACGAACGGACCATACGGACAGGGAGATCGCTGACATCAGAACGGCCCTTGCAGGTTGACGATCGGGTCCTGGTCGTCCGGGAGACGCAGTTTCCGATATTCAAGCATGGTGAGGTAACCCGGATCATCGCTGTCGTCCGTGATATAACCGCTCAGAAAGAGGCTGAAGACCAGAAAACAAAGGCGTACTCTCAGATCGAGCGGAACATGGAGCAGTTTGCCCTGCTCGCCGATCATATCCGAAACCCGCTCCAGGCGATACTGGGGTATGCCGAGCTGATGGATGACCCCGGGGCGAGAGAGAAGATCCGGCAACAGGTGAAGCGTATCGATGCGATCATCGATCAGCTCGATGAGCGGTGGGTCGAATCAAGGAAGCTCTCGCACTTCTGGCGGAGATACTCCTGAGAGTGCACCGGCGCCCGAAGGCTGCCAGGGGGTTTTCCTCCCTCACGGCGCATCCTGGAGTGAACGCCAGACCCGATTTCGTTCGAGGATGACCCAGTAGCGCCGCAGTTCGGCCTCCGCCGTCCGGTGGTCGGGATAGTGATCCTCTACCAGCTTCCAGAACCGGGCCGAGTGATTCTGCTCCCGGAGGTGGGTCGCCTCATGGATGACGATATACTCGCGCAGGGTCTCGGGGAGGGCTACGGTGCGCAGGTTGATGTTGAGGTTGCCGAGTGAGGAGCAGCTCCCCCACCTGGTCCTCTGGAGTTTGATCGAGATCCTGCCCACCCCTTTCCCCACGAGGTCCGGGTAGTCCTTCAGGCGATCGCTGACCTCCTCTTTTAACATACGGGTGAGGTTTCGTTTGAGGATAGAGGTAGATGGCGATGTGACGCAGCCAGAGGCCCCGTCGATCGCAAACCGCACGCCAGGGAGCACACGGTAGAACTCTCCGTGCAGGAGGAGGCGGTCCTCCTTTCCGCGCCCGGCGGCGGCAAGTCGATCGTACTTCGCGCGTTGTTCCTCGATCCAGACGACGTTGCGCTGCAGGAACTCCTCGACGTTGAACGATGCAGGGGCGACCACCCGCAGGGTTCCGTCCGGCTGCACCTGGAGCCTGGCGGACCGCACCGCCTTACGCACGACGGTTACACCTGCTAAGACTCCATCCTCTCTCTGTTCCATGGTACCAGGTACCTGGGTGGCGGAGTGAGAAAAACCCGATCGGCACGTACCTATACCTGATGAGAACAAAGAAATACGGTGAGGGTTTCGCCAGCGAAGCAGATAGAGAGGATGGTGGCAGCATAACCAGGAAAGAACTCAAGATCGGCGAGATCGCGCAGCTCACCGGGGTATCCGAGAAGGATATCCGGGCGCTCATCCAGAGATACGAGAGCCTCTTTACCTACCGGACCATCGGCCCGGTCAGGATATTCCCCGAGAGCGCGGTCCAGGTTGCCAGGAATCTCATCGAACTCTCCGGAAAGGGTCTCACACCTGAAGAGATCGTCCGGGAAGTTCGATCGGTGGATTCTCCGGCGATCTCTGAAGAACCTGCGGCCGGGATTGACCGGACCGCTCCCGCGCTCCCACCCGAAGTGGTGATCGATATCCAGGTGATGCAGGAGAGACTGGCCCGGCAGGAGCGCCGGATCGCACACCTGACAACCGGGATCGAGCGGGAACGGGAAGAGAGGATGAGGGAGATCGAAGACCTCCGGGAAACTATCGCCGGCCTCCAGGAGGAGCTCGCGGTCGTCGCGGAGTGGGTGGATTACTTCGATGCACAGATGGATGAGGTCACCCTGCCGGCGTCTGAGCGAATCCGGCGGGCATTCCGGGGAGAGAGGGATCGCGGAGGTCGTGCCGGTCGTTCGAGTTAGCGAAGATGCCTGTCCGGGAAGAAGAGCACCCGATCCGGTGTGCCGGGCGTGAAATCTCTGGAAATCGGTTAATCCCTTCTTTCAGGGCAATATATTGCATCAGATATTATAAATCCAGAAAAATATAAATAAGATCCCCTCCATCCGGCATGCGAGGTGATATAATATCTCTCAGCATAGAATGGCTGTAGCACTGGTTGTCGCCATACAGGCGCTTGTCATCGCCGGACTCGTTGCCTGCATCGTCGTCGGACCACAGGATCAGCACACCCCCACAACCACACCGGACCCGGGGTACCGGCCGGGGGACGTCTCGCCGGCTGCTGGTGCCGTCATCCGCTCATCGGGAACCTGGCCCACAGACCCCCTGCCGGAGATCGGCAGTTCTGGCTCCGATCTCATCTCTTTTCTGGCGTGACCGCGCCTACCGCATCATGATCTGCATGGCCGTCGGGTAGCGGTTCACTATGGTGTACACGATCGGCTTTGCTATCCAGAGCCTCCCCTCCCGCATCCGCCGGAGGGGACTGATCTCTTCCAGGTGCTGGAGGGCCAGGAGAGCGGCCTCATCGGTGAGGAAGAAGCTGTCCGGGACGGTCGAATCGAAGTAAAACGTGATCGGGAGCCTGAGCTGTCTCTGTAGTTCTCCGGGGAGAGCCTGCTCCAGTCTGTGGAGGGTCTCCTGATCGAAGTTGTACTGGCTCCCATCCTTCGTGACGGATGATGGGTGCTCTTCTCTCAGGAGATGCGAGAGGCGTTTTCGCTCCGTAACGATCCCGTTATTGATCCTGCCGATCTCAAGCCGCATCCACCGCATGAGGGTCGACTCGTCGCCTGCTGATGGGTGTAATGACATCTCTGCGCCCTGATGGTTTTCCCGCGATCCCGGGTGTACTGACCAGTCTCCCCCCCATGAGGCATATACCTGATCCCGGGGGGTTGCCCGGTGAGGGCGACGGGCGTACCTCCGGGCCGACTCCGCTGTACATTTGTCCCCGGTAATGGGTTGACCTGCGATGAGAGGCGTGCCGAAAAGCCAATCACCCGGCGTGATCCCTGCCAGTGATCCGCCATGCAGGCGGGTCGGGGTGCGGTTTTTCGCTCCTTCCTGTGGCGCGCTACCGCTCTCTGTCAGGCTATGCGCGGAGATGAGTTTTGCACGAACTCCCGCTTTCTCTACTCCCTGCCGTTCGCGTTCGCCTGCAGGGCCCGGAGGAACTCTTTTCCCAGGATCTCCTCCGCGCGCTCCTGGTAGTGCTCCGCCATGAGCCTGAGGAGCTCTTTTGTCCCTGCCACCGTGGTTGATATGCCGACTCGCTCAATGCGGGTGATAAGCCCGTCCCGCTCCATCGCACCGAACCGGGGCAGGACATAGTAATGAGGGATACCGAGGTATTCAGCGAGTTTGCGGGTTGTGGGGAAACGGATGGAGATGCCGCCTGGAGAAAAACTGATGGTTATCTGCTGGTCTTCTTCGAGAAGGATACGGATAGCCGCATCGATCATCTCGTCATGTTCATGTATGGGCATCTGATCGTGGGAGTAGATTGACGTCCGGGAGAAAAAAAGGGGTCGGTTTTGTTACGCAGCCTCTGCCTTCATCTCGCCCCGCTCTTCTTCGGGCATCTCCTCGAGGTAGATGATCTCAGCCCCGAGATCTTTTGCGATCTCTTCGAGCTCGATCTTCCGGAAGTGGACTCCCTCTACCTTCAGGTGCTTCTCATCGCCCTTCTCTGTGGCGACGGCGACAACGCGGAACCTGGGCTGCTTTACGCCGGTACCGACCTTCTGGCGCTCTCGTGCATAGATCTTCATCGCTTCATCACTCCTAACCAACTGGTATATCAGTAGATATACCACGAAGTTCTTAATACTTTCCCCACTCATTCAGTATGGGGATGAGATATCATGACAGGACGAATTGAGATCGGATCGAAGTTACGGGGCGAGAGCCTTGTCCGACGTGGCCTGATGCGGGAGACCGCGAAAGTCCAGCAGATCAGGGTCATGCCAGACCTGAACGTGATCAAGATCGGCGGCCACGGTGTCATTGATTACGGGAAGAAAGTGATCTACCCGCTGATCGAGGAGATCGGCGAACTCACCCGGGATCACAAGATCCTGGTTGCTACCGGCGGCGGCGCCCGGACGCGGCACATACTCGATGTCGGGATCGACCTCGGTATGCCGACGGGGGTGCTCGCAGAACTGGCGGGCAAGATCAGCGAGCAGAACGCGATCATGATATCGCTACTCTTCTCAAGGTACAACGGTATCCGGATCGAGACCGACGACCTCTTAAACCTCCCATCGCTCATATCGCTCGGTATGCTGCCGGTCGTGCAGGGCACACCACCCTACGGGCTCTACGAGCACCCGCCGAGGATCGGCAGTATCCCGCCGCACCGGACTGATACCGGGGCGTTCCTGATAGCCGAGGTCGTGGGCGCGAAGAACTGTATCCTCGGGAAGAACGTGGATGGTCTCTATACCGAAAATCCGTTTGTAAACCCTGATGCAGAGTTCATAGCGGATATAACAGCCGATGAGCTCCTGGAGATGAACCTCGAGGATATGGTGCTTGAGGGCATGGCGATCGAGTTGCTCCGGGACGCTGTTCATGTCAAAGAGATCAAGATCGTGAACGTTCATGTACCCGGAACCCTCACACGGCTCATGAACGGTGAGCGTGTCGGCACCATAATCAGAGCGTGAGCGGCCCTTTAGTAAACCTATTTTATTTAACTTCAGAGAAGAATTCTTAAATTTTGCGTGCGGATATAGAGTAACGAGCGATTCCATGACTCTCTATCTTGGCATTGATGACACTGACACCCTCGAGTCCCGGGGAACCGGACGACTCGCCCGCATGATTGCAGCAGAACTCGCCCGGTCGTACACGGTCACCGGGGTTACCCGCCACCAGCTCTATGTCCACCTGTCCATCCCGTATACCTCGCACAACAGTTGCGCGGTCATCCATATCGAGGGTGCGGATAACGGGGCCGGCGCGGATCTCTTCTCGGCTGCAAAGGAACTGATGCTCTCCGACTTCGTTGAGGGGAGCGATCCCGGGATCTGCGTTGCGACAGAGGCTGAGATCGGGGATGAGATCCGTGACTTCGGGTTCACCGCAAAGAAAAGTGTTGTGACGCAGGGCCGGGCCCGGGGGCTTGCGCGGGCGGCGGGGATCCGCCTCGAAGGGCTCGGTGGGACCGAGGACGGCGTGATCGGTGCGCTCGCCGGCATAGGGCTTGCGGCGTCCGCAAACGACGGCCGGTTCATCATCAGGGGCGAGACCCGGAGCCTGCAGGGCACCCAGACGGTCGATGCGATCCTCGCCTGCGGCGTCGACCGGGTCATGACGCGCGACGGTGCGGTGGTTGATGAAGGTCTCGTGGCGCTCCGGAAGTTTCCAAAGCCGGCTTTCATCGGGGGAAAGGCGATCCTCTTTGTCGAGCCGGTCGATGGGGTGTACTGCGATATCGTGATCGGGTAGGGGTAGAGAACCCCTACCGGGAAATCTCTCCTTCAGTCTATCGCGGTAGCACCGGATCTCGGCCAGCCGTCCTGGAACGCCTCCAGGACAAAATCGACAAAGATCCTCGCCTCCTCGGGGTGTGGCGCATCTGCCGGGATTGTCATCGCGTAGACGATCGGCTGGCCTACACGCTCGCTCTCGATGGACTGAAACCGCCTGAACCCGAGGGTCACGTGCGCCTTCTGGTAATCATCGGCGTACTCCGCGAAACCCAGGTTGATCTCGGGGGGCAGATCGATCCACAAAAGTCCATGGTCTTCTGCGACGCTCCGGTACTCGAAGGCGTAGTCGATACCGCCGGCGTCAAGGAGCGAGAGGAGGTAGATACTCCCATCGCGGATGGCGACCTTATCGCCTGCCGGCCTCATCAGTTCCGGCAGGGTGATCTTTGCTACACCATCTTCGCGGGTCACCGGGAGGAGGGGATTGAAGGATCCACCTATGATCGCATCAAAGAGTCCGGGCTCTCCATAGTACTCCTCAGCAAGTACCGTCACCATGAGCGCCCGGTAGCCGCAGGCATCGAGCATGGGGTTTGAGAACCCTACCCGCACATCCGGGCGGGAGAGGATCCGGTACCAATTCTCCTGTGTGATCTCGGTTGCGCCGATGCTCTTATCGGTGTAGGCGATCACCACCTCGTTCTCGGCAAAGGCGACATACCAGTCGGTGTAGTTACTGCCCCCATCCGGCATAGGCCGGTACATCATATCCGGTATCAGCGATGCATCTGCGACTGCGACGACATCAACATCCCTCCTGAGATCCGTTACCTGCCTGATGGCCTGGATGCTCCCGTGCCCTTCGATGCGGACGTCGATACCGGGGTGCTGATCCTCGAAAGCAGCCTCGATATCCTCAAGCGGGTAGAGGAGGCTGCCTGCCGGTATCACCATGAGGGTGGTGCGTTCAGGGTCGGCATCAGTGCAACCTGCCGATATCACCAGGAGGAGAAGGAGGGCGGCGAGAGTCGCAGGTCGATTCATCGCTTCTGGACCTCAACCCGGTCAACCCACTTCACCCACGGGCTCCCCTCGGTGATGACATCGGGGCTCTCGGTGATGATGATGAGGCGGAGCGGCCCCCCCTCATCGAGGGGTAGTGGTCTTTTATCCTGCTCGTAGGCCAGGATCACGCGGAGCGGCGGTGGTGGAACCTCCTTGAGGTTTTCGTCGAAGGTGAAGAACCCCTCACCCCTCACCTGGTCCATACCAAAGACCCAGAGGTATCCGTCCTCTGCCGAGACGTAGATCAGATCGTTCTCCTCGGCGCCGCCCGCCGCCTGAACGAGATCAGCAAGGAGCACACCACGGTAGTGGTTCGGACCATGCTTTATGCCGACCGTCGAGACCGAGTAGCCGTAGCCTTCAGCGGCCGGGAGTGCCCTGATCTCAGGGTGGGTGAGGACTGTCTCACCATCCCCGACGAGAGTCAGGTTCCAGGCGGGGTAGTCGTCAGGGGGTGTCGTATCAATACAACCGGATACAAGAACGAGAGATCCGATCAGCATGAGGATGAGGGGGAGGGAGATCCGGCGCACCGGGATCACGTCTCCCTCCGGGCATGGAGCGCCACCGCCCCGAGTGCTGCCCCGAGAACCGCCATGAGGGAGAGTGGGGACTTTGCCGCCTCCGTCGTCGCCTTCACCTCCGTGGGGTTGAGGGATGCCGCAAGGGCTCCCCGCTCACCCGGGAAACCGCCGGAGTAGACGCGGATCTCATCTATCCACTTCACCGTAAGGCCGCCGGTTGAGGGGTAGAGGTCATAGAAGTGCTGTGCAGAGTCCGGGAGCGTCTCGTGCATATCCCAGTTCCCGTAGACGTGGAGACCTTCTTCGTTGGTCGAGTCGTCCGCAAAGAATACGAGGCGCATCCCGGTGTAGTAGTCAGGGACGTAACCGCACCCCTGCCGCTCCCCCGCCCCGGCCTCGGCACCGTTATACCAGCAGATACCTATGGGCCCCTGGCGCGGGTCGGGTTCATAGACGTTCTCGTAGGCAAACTCGACGTGGTAGCCGTCGGCCGCCCGGATCATGATCTCATCACCGGGTTCGGCGCCGCCGACCAGTTCAGCGAGGTCGCGTACGTTCGTACCCTTCACGGCTCCCCGGTCCTTGAAGTTCGTCGTCTCCAGGGGATCCCACTTGTCTCCCTCAAAGACCGGTCCCTGGTGGTAGTAGTGGGTCACGCCGTCCCCGAGGACCGGGAGATTCTTCTCCATCCAGCGATAATCGACCGTCGTCTCGTCTATGACGGTAACCCCATCTTCTGCGATCTTTGCAACGTGCAGTTCGGTCGTCGGCGCCGCCGATGCGGCGCCTGCAAGCATGCTCACACAGAGGAGCGCGAGCAGCGTCCATATCAGTCTCTTCTGCATAGTCTCATCTCCAGAATCTGGATAATTCCGGCACGCCCGGGAGGGATGTGAGTACGCTCAACCATCCACCGGTCATGCCTGCCGGGAGGCGGACGGAATCGATGACGGTCCCTGCCGGGTAGATCGTCACCCCGTCCTCCTCCGTGATCTCTGCCACCGCTACCATCTCCGCATCGATCGACCCCGGGCTGACGGTGGCCCGGACGTAGCCGAGTATTCTCTCGTTGCCGGCCTGGTAGCCCCCGGGTTTCTCCTCTGCAAGGGGATAGAACGGACCACCGCCGCACCCGGCGACGAAGTACTCCGTCCCGCAAACCCGGTAGCGCTCGTAGGTATGGGTGTGCCCGCTAAAGACCGCGTCAACACCACTCTGTGAGAAGATCTCGCTCCACTCGGCCCTGAGCGCCAGGTCTCCGCCCGGATGTTTCCGGTCGGAGCTGAACGGCGGGTGGTGGAACGCCACGATCTTCCGGGGCAGGGGGGACGTGAGGTCTTCTTCGAGCCAGGTGGTCTGTCTCTTCATGTCTGCCCATGCCCGGTCGTTGCTGTCGAGGACGGTCACGTGGAGGCTGCCGGCATCGAAGGAGTAACGGGGTGGGAGCCCGAAGATCTCGGTGAAGGTCTCCACCGGGCCGTCGTGGTTGCCCGCCACCGGCACAAGGGTCGTGTTCCTGAGCACCGGCCCTGCTATAGCGAAGAACTCATCCCACTCCGACTCATCGCCGACGAAGTCGCCGGTATGGAGGAGAAAGAGAATATCCCCCTTTTCGGCCATCCTCTCCGCCACAAGGCCGTGCCGTTCGGTCTGCGTAAAGAAGGGTCTCTGCCCCTGGCTATCGCCGTATATGATACAGGTGAACGCCCGGTCCCCGAATGTCCGGAACCTGCAGTCCTCCACCACCCCATCGCCGGCGCCGACCCGGTATCTGTAGGTGGTCGCCGGCAGGAGCCCGGCGAGGTGTACCCGGTGCATGCCCTCATCCCCGGGGGAGGGGATGCAGGTGGTCCCACCGCCTTCGGGGGAGTACTCGACCCATCCTGTGGCGTTCCCGGTCGCCTTCCAGTTGATCGTCGCCGAGTCTGCGGTGGTGTTCGTGACGTATGGCCCCCATATGATGGCTGCTGATGCCGCCGGGACGAGGAGCACGACCGCCATCGCAGAGAACCACCTCACCCAGTTCACTCTTTGAGCACCACCCTGCATATGGTCGTCTCTCCCGGTGTCACCAGCACATCCCAGACGGTCTTTGAGTCGTTCTCGGAGACCGCTCTGACATCGTATATGCCGATGCACATCGCAGGGAAGGTGTGGGGTGCTTTCTCGCCTGTATACCTGCCGTAGAGGTAGATCTTCGCGTCCGGGACCGTGCTCTCGACGAGGAGGTCGCCGCTGACGTACTCCCGGAGCGCGCAGGTGATGGCGCCGCCGGTCCTGGCCCCCTCCTGTATACTGATGACCTCTTCGGCGGGGAGGTAACCGGGCTTTGAGACAAGGATACGGTGCTGGCCGGGCGAGATGCCGTCTATCCGGCACGGCGTAACCTTCCCGGTGGGGAACCCGTCGATGAATACCCCGGCGCCCCCGGGGTCTGACCGGATGGTGATCGAGACGGTATTCTCGCTTCCTGGTTCTACTGTGTACGTCTCATCGTCCCCGACTCTCAAGGGTATCGCGTGTGAGCGGTATGTCTCCTCCCAGAGGACGGTGACCCAGGACTTTGCGCCTTCGATCTCGGCGGTACCCGGGATGTTACTGGCCGGATAGAATCCGTTCACCGTGAACTTTGCACCCACATAGGCCTCTGAGTCTATCTGGACGGTCTTCCAGCGCCTGGGTGTCAGGCCGTCGAGGGATACCGGCGCGATCGCATCGGGGTAGACCCAGACCTGGCGTGGTTCAAACCGGTAGCTGGAATCTTCCTTCTTCCCGGCAGGGTCACTCTCTTCGAGATCGATGGTGTGCAGACCTTCACGGAGACCGTAGATGACGTGTGGCGTCTTCCAGATCTGTTTTTTGTTGTCGAGGATGATCGCCATGTCCGGCGGGTAGGACTCGATGTAGAGCCCGCCGGAGTGGCTCTTCACGATCTCTGTCTCACTCGGTCTCTTTGTGGGGGGTGCCGCGGCACCGGTCGGTGCGGGGGTCGCTGTACCCTTGCCCGGGGTCTGAGTGCTCTCAGGCTTCATCGGGGTTGCTGTACCTCCTCCGAAGAACGAGAATAGATTCTTCAGGAAAGCGCGGATAGTCTCGATGAAAGCCTCTACAGGGCCGTCTGGCTCCTGACGTTCGGGGGTGGGTTCATCGCGGACCGTGGTGTCTGCTTCAGTCTCATCACCTGCCCGGGAGAGGGTCAGGTCAAGGGCGATATGCCCCCCCTCCTCGACGGTGACGATCTCTGTAGCGTTCCGGTATCCGGGGAGCACGAGTTTGATCGTATGCTCACCAGCTGGCACTGCTTTCAGGGTTGTGTTGGTCCAGAGCCCCGTCGCCTCTCCATCGAGGTATATACTCGCGTTCGCCGGGACCGAGGATACGGCGATTGTTCCGGTACCAGGAATGGGTTCAGACAGAGCACTCTCCTCGGAGAAGAGAACGATATCCAGGATACTGCACTCGTCTTTCTCGACCTCGATCGTATGGGTAGCGTTCAGGTATCCTGGAAGCACGAGTTTGATCGTATGCTCACCGACGAGGATATCCTCCAGGATTGCATCGGTGAAGAACCCTGTCACATTTCCATCGAGGTATATGCTCGCGTTCGTCGGGACAGAGGATACGGCGATGCTCCCGGTCTCGGCGGTGAGGTTGAACTCGACCTCCGTGACCTCGTTTACCCTGACCGTGACCCACTTCTCATCCGGCCGGGCGAACCCCTCCAGCTTGACCAGGACGGAATGGCTGCCGACCTCGATCCCGGGGATGGTGCAGGGTGTCACGCCGCCGGCCTTTTCATCATCCACATAGATTGTAGCCCCGGAGGGAGTAGAGTTTACGTAGATGCTCCCGGTCGCCTCTTCCTCGCTGTAGATGGTGATCTCGCTTACATACTGTACAGAGAGACCCGTGGTGGTCGGGAGGTTTGGCTGGAAGAAGTACCAGTACTCCTCATCGAAGCACTCGTGCATATCCCAGACCCCGAAAGCGTGGACGCCGTCGGGATTGGTCGATGTGTCCGCGAAGAATACGAGACGCATCCCGGTGTAGTAGTCAGGGACGTACCCGTCCTCAGCCCGGTACCAGGTGATGACCATCGGCCCCTGCCGGGACTCCGGTTCGTAGACGTTCCTGTAGGGGAACGTCTTTGACATCCCGTCTACCGCCCTGATCCTGACGGTATCCTCCTCGCTCATCCCCCCGACGAGTTCGCAGATGTCCTTGAGGTCTGTCCCCTTCACCGCGCCCATGTCCTTGTCAAGAACGTTGGTATCCTCCTCCGGGTTCCAGGGGTCCCCCTCAAAGACCGGTCCCTGGTGATAGTAGTGGGTCTGACCGTCTCCCTGGACGGGGAGATTTGCTTCGAGCCAGCGGTAGTCGACCGTTTTTTCGCCCAAGATGGTGATTCCGTCGGCTGCTATCTTCTTGATGTGGAGCTCGGTTGTCGGTGCCGCGACAACCGGGGCTGCCAGCGCCAGCAGGAGGCAGAGCGAGAGGATGATGAGGCGCCAGGAGGCGCCCTGTGTGTGCTCTGAAACCATGGCTCATCTCAGGAAAAAGGGGTTAGTTCTTCCTCATAACGAGGAATGCTACAACCGCGGCGATCAGCACGATGACGATGACCAGCGCCCAGACCGGGAACGTAACCCCTGGTTCCTGATCAGCGGGTGGGGTGGTATCCACAGATGCCGGCGTCGCCGCCTCCGCGGCGGTCCACGCAAGGGCATATATGCTGAAGTGCGAGACCTCCGCGGTGACCGTCCGTGTGGCGACATTCACCGTTGAGGGAATATCCTGCCACTCCCCCGTCTCCGGGTTATACCAGATCACCTTCGCTCTGGCGCCCTTGCCTGCCTTCGCCCACTCATCCGCGGAGAGGGTGTAGGTGAGGACGGCCGGCGGGTCGAACATGGCGCCCGCGGGACCGCATTCGAGAGCGACGGCAACCGTCACCCCCGGCGGGGCCGCCGGAAGATCAGCCGGGGCGATCGTTCTACCGGTCACCTCACCGAGTGATCTCCGGTCTTTGTCGAGGGCGGTGGTCCCTTCCTGTATCAAGACGGCACAGATCCCGTCAGCGGTCCTGAGCGTCACGGACTCAAGAACCACCCCGGCCGGCGATGTGGTCAGGGGTGCGCTCCCGATATACACTTCCGGAGCATCGGGGTCATAGGTGATCTGCGATCCGGGATCTCTGGAAGGGCCTCCACTGCTACCGGATGGTGGGCTTGGCCCGGTTCCGGGGCCACTATCCCGGGCTTTTGTAGCAACCAGGGCGAATGCCGAGAGACCTTTCGAGGATACGGCCTCAAAGATGTAATTTCCGGCAGCATCCCTACCGGCGTAGCGTGTAGGAAGTTCGGTCGGTGTGTCGTCGCCATCAGCCTGCCGCAGGATGACGACGTTCTCCGTGCCGCCCATGCTGGCAACCCATTCGGGGCTGGCCGCCATCCTGATCGTTGCGGCCCTGATGATGCCACCGTCCCCCTCGTTTGCGATGCCGGTCTTCTGTACTTTCAGGACACACGCAATGCTGATATCGACGTTACTACTGCCTGCCAGCTTGTAGGCAACGTCTTCAAACGCCTTCTGCTCATCAGTTCCGGGTTTCTCAAAGACCGTCGTCTCAAGTCGTGCGGTGGAGTTCGGGTGGCTGCTCATCTCAAGATCGATCTGCGCCCAGGCCGTTCCGGTGTTGACCGGGCTGCTCCGGGCGTGGACACTCTCGACGGTGCCGGTGATCTGTGCATCTCCTTTTGGCTTCTCCTTTGTGAAGATGATCACTTCCTCCCAGCCCTCCACATCGTTCAGGGTGATGGCGGTCTCGTTGGTGGTGATGTTGCCAAGGACGGTTCTGCTATCGATGACAACCTGCTGTCCTTCATCGGTATCCGTGACACCGACCCCCTCGATCTCAAACGAGTTCCCGCCGGATGCCACCGGCACCGGTTCAGTCTCCTCCCCGCCCGTGACGGCCGAGAGGTCGAGCTGCCGGGCAGTTCCACTCTCAAACGCGATCTCCTGGTCAGCCCTGTGACCGTTCACCCAGAAGGTTATGATCGGGGATGCCGTATACCGGAGGTCGTCTTCGGTCGCCTTGACCGCGAGGACGTCTGAAGAGTCCAGGGGCCCGTACACCCCTGCCACTGTGACGACCGTGGACCCCCGCTCGTTCCAGTCTATCCTGGCTGTGATGGTGGTCCCCGGGGGTGCGGCTTTGCCATCAAGCGTGACGCTGCCGGCGAATTCATCGGGCAGTACCGGCAGGGCTGCTGCCATGCCGACCAGGGAAAAGAGGATGAGGAGAGACAGGATATGCCTGATACCCATGGTGCACTCCGTTATGCCCCGATCGCGGCAAGCTCGCTCTCGCCACGCAGGTAGACCCAGTAACCCTTCATAGGCAGCATCTCCTGTGTGTCAGCGTGGTTGCCCGATCCTCCTCGTATGATGGAGGTCTCATAGCGTTGCTTACCGGCATCGTGCCCGATCACCTGTGTCCATGCATCGCCGAGCGAGAGGAGGGTGTCACGGGCCGTTGCAGGCTCGGTGTCGCTGAACCCGATGGCGTTCCAGCCCCTGGCAAGCATCTTTGCAGGCGGTGTCCTGATCACGTCAGTATCGAAACACAGCGGAATCTCACGGTATTTGGTGGAGTAGATCCAGTACCCCTCAAGCGGAAGAACCCTGTCGGTATCCTCCACCCGTTTCCAATTCTTTACCGCGGCGTTATACTGCCAGATGCTGTGTTGCGCACGATCGACATTAGCAAACATTGTAGCGGTATCTTCTTCATCCGGGAGCAATTTCGGTACTGATACGAAGTTCCAGCCAGGTTTAAGGGAGAGGGCCGCATCGTAAAAGGTAGGTACCCCGGTCAGCTCGATCTCATCGATGCTCCCTATTTTTTCTTTGCCAGATGTCAGGGCGTCACCGACAAGTTTCAGCGGCCAGCTCTTGCCGTCCTCTGGCAGCGGTGCACCGTCGATCTCATCGGCGACGATGATGTTGTTGTTGCGTTTGACAAACGAGCTGTTGAATGTGCAGGAGAAGTCATCGCCTGTGCCTTTTATGCCGTCGGGGCCGTAGCTGATGACGGTCACATTGTAGCCCGCATTCGCGAGGTCGTCATTGAAGGGATCTGTCCCGTAGTCATGCTTGTTGTCGTCGTCGACCCAGCCGCAGAGAACCCAGAGCGGCATCCCTGACCAGACCTGCCCATCCCCATCGGTCCAGGTCGCGCCGTGGCTGCCAGCCATGGCACAGGCCTTGCCCGACTCGAAATAGGACCGATCGATATAATCTATGATAGCGCCCTTCAGCATGAGGCTCCAGTCTTCACGTGGGCTCGGCTTGATCGCGATCGTCGCGATGTTCTTGTTGGATACGCCGGCTGCCGAGGGATACTGGATGCCGGAGTCGTGGTAGTAATGCCAGTAGGCTTCAGCAAGGCATGTCCGCATGTCCTCGGCACCGAAGACGCCGTCGGGGGTGTTGTAGAAGAGGCGCGGGCCGTCACGGTAGTCAGGCACGTAGCCCTGCCGCTCTGCCCACCAGACGACGATCGCCTCTCCCTGCTGCTCAGGCGGATTGTAGACGTTGGTGTGGTTGATCTTGACTATGTTGCCATCGGATGCGATGAGCTCGACCTCGCCTCCCTCGGGGACGCCACCCACGAGGTTACAGAGATCCTTGATCGCTGTCCCCTTCACGACCTCATCGACCTTGCCGAGGTTTTTATCCTCAGCCGGGTTCCAGAGGTCGTCTGGATCGAACGTCGGGCCCTGGAACCGGAGATGGATTCCGTCTGGATCACCATAGACCTTAAGGTTCTCTTCCATCCACTCGCAGGTCTTCGTCACTTCTTCAGCGATCGTCCTGCCATCGGAGGCATACCTGATGATCCGGATGGAGGGCGGTTCCGTCGGTTTCTGGAAGTCGACGAGCTGGATCCTCTGGACGTTCCCGACGCTCAGGCTCCCGGCCGCGCCCTTACCAACGAGGCGGAGTGGGTAGTTCTTGCCGTCGATGGGATCGCCATTGATCTTGCTTGCGACGATGTAGTCATCAGCGTTTGCCGCGATATCCTGGCTGGTGAATTCCTTGCTGTAGGGGCTATCCTCACCAGAGGAGACGATCACCGTGTAGCCGGTCTGGGCAAGGTTGGTGTCAAACGCCCCGGAGCCGTGCATGACATCATCGTCAACCCATCCACAGAGGGCCTTCAGCGTGATGCCGGTCCAGGTGTTTTCTCCGTCATTGTAGGTCTTCTTGTGGTGAGAGCACGCTTCAGCGGCCTCAAACTCTTCCTTCGTGAAGGCATACGTGATCTTCGGCCCCTCAAGGGTGAGCACCCACTCCGGCGTGGCGTCTTCACCCGGCAGCCCCTCAAGGGAGATCGATACTATGTTGCCGACCTGCTCTTTACCGGAGAGGCCGGGGCCGACGAACCTCAGCGGCCAGTTACTGTCATCTTCACCCAGTGTTGCTGCATTCATCTTGTTTGCAACGATGAATGAATTGTTCTTCGCTATATCAGCGATGTCGAAGACAGCGTTGAACCCATCCGCCGCGGTCACCCGCACGTTGTAGCCCTCATCCGCCAGTGCATTGTTGAATTTCCAGTGACTGCCTGATTCTTCTACGTCATCGACTGCACCGACAAGGTACCAGAGCGGAACTCCGGTCCAGACCTGGTTTTTGGAGTCGGTGTACCTCCCGCTGTGGCACCCGGTCCAGTCCTCAAACTCATCCTGAGAAACCGTCCGGCTGAACGCGCCCGCGAGCGTGATCTCCCACCCATCGGAGACCTCAGGGAGTGCGATGAGCTCGATGGTGGTGACGCCACCGACCTTCTGGCCGGCGTTCACGTCTTTGCCGATCATCTGGAGCGGCCAGCAGGGCTTGTTCTCACTACCGATTGTCTCCGGGAGTGGTTCGCCGTTGCGGGTGTTTGCGACGATGATGTTATCGTTCTTTGCGACGCTTGCGCTGTCGAAGTTGATGGAGTAGTCGTCGCTCGACGTGACCCTGATGGAGTAGCCCTTCTCGGCGAGGGCCTCGTTGAACGTCCCGGCACCGTGCCCCTGTTCATCATCTACGAGGCCGACGAGGTACCAGAGGGGCATGCCCGCCCAGACATTACCGTCGTCATCAGTGTACTCGGCAACATGCCCTTGAGCGATCCCCCGCTCGAAGTAGCTCTGGCTGACGATATCGGTCAGAGCACCTTTGAGTGTTATGCGCCAGGTGGTGGGTGTCTCATCCGAGTCCTCCAGGCCCATGACGATCCTGATCAGGACGTCCGCGTCGTCCGGCGCCGGATCACTGCCATAGCAGAAGACGACTTCATCGCCTTCAGTAAGCGCTATGACATTGAGACCATTTTCTTTGACTTTGTACCCGTCGTCCTTCTTGACACCGTTGACGTAGCAGACCCACTTATCGCCATTCCTTGTGTATTCACCGATGTCATCGAGCAGGAGGACTTCACTATTGGCGCTCCACTTCTTGTCGGTGACCGCGTACGTGAAGCCCTTGCGCTCCGCCACCGCCTGGAGGGCCCCGAGCGGGGTATTGTTCGGGACGGTGTAGGCGGTACCAGAGTTGTAAGCCGTACACTCAAACGACCCCTCTGTCAGTGCGACGGTGCCGTCAAAGAGTGGCACCGTCTCTGCGGCCAGCATCGATAATTCAGGCGTATATTCCGCCTGATTCACACCCGGATCGCCGGGTGCTTCCGTCGCTGCTGCCGATGAGACCAGCAGCAGGCATACTATCAGTATGAACAGGACATACTGAATCTTATTCTTCAGACGACTCATGTTATCACCGATTTCTTAAATACTCGTTTTAAACAGTCCGCTGACTTAACGAACATTTGAAGATAGAACCAAAGGGATAGATAAAGATTGCATTTAGTTGATCAAGTTAAGTTAACTTCCCCGGATTAACTTTCTAGTTGTAGCAGGAAATCATTTTTCTGGTGAAATGCGCTTATTAGCGTGGTTGTTTGGTTTTCGCCAGTATCAGGTTAAGTCCTGAACATCTGTAAAAATTGGACACTAATAATCGTTTATTTTCGCGAAAAGTTGTTATTTTCATCACTATATTAACCTGTCATAACAGTAGTTCTGGCCCGGTATCTTGCCCCGTTCTCTCGCCCGGTCAAGGTGCTGGATAACACCAGAATCGCCGCTCCGGAATGCGCGGTTGGTAGTGATCCGGATCGGGATCTCCCGGAGAAGATCAGTTCTCTCCCTCTTCCGCGATTGCTCGCTCTTTGCCGGAGTACCCGAAACGCCTATACGATCCGATCGATCCCGGTGCCGGCCTCCTGTGCATGCCCGCCCCGGTTCATGGTGATAACGCCTCACGCAGGGCTCCCCGATCATACGGGAAGGCGCCACTTCACCCCACCCCGAGCCGCTCCCGCACCCCGGCGAGGTAGCTGTCCAGTCGGCACCGGAACTCCTCCCGGTCGAGCGCCCGGGTCTCATGATCGGAGAGCTGCATGATCCGGTCCGCCTCTGCGATGAGGATATCGAGCGACGACGCGGCGAAGATTATCGCCGTATCCCCGAAGGCCTCCCGCCGGGTGGCGAGCAGGGTTGCAAGCGGCGTCACCTCATCGCCCTGGAGACAACCCGGCACCAGGAGGTTTGTTGCGGCCCGGTCCTCGTCGATGATGAGGAGCGGTGATCCGACCCGGAGAGCAGTCTGGATCTCGTGTGCCATCACAAGCGACCCGCTCCCCTGCCCGAAGGCCGCCCGGGGATCTCCCCCGACGCCGGGCGGGAGCCGGGAGAAGAAGAGGCTGACGTCCGCCCCGAATAACCCCCGTTCGCTCGCATCCGCCCGGGCGATCCCGTTGACGCTGACCAGGAGCTCCCGGCCGTCCCCGGCGGCGTGGTCGTCCTGCCCGGCGATGACCGCGTGGAGGAGTGTGCTCTTTCCCTCGGCGTTTGAGCCCGCGATGGCGAAGGCCTCCCGCCGCCGGATCGAAAGCCCCGTCACCATCCTCCCGCTCCCGGCGAGCTCGACCTCGACCGGTTCGAGTTCTGGTGGACACCGGAACGGCACATGCACCCCCTCCTTCGGCCCGGCGATGCGGGGGTGGCATCGGAGGTGGGTGAACCGGCGTGCCGGCAGCGTGCCGTCAGCGATGAACGCGACAAGCCCCATACCCGGGAGGGCGCGCCGGAGTTCCTTCTGGTCGATGGAGAGGTCTCGCGCCGCCACGAGATCCCCCTCAGGAATCCGGCGCACGACGCGGTCCAGCGCATCGAGGAGCGCCCGGAATCTCTCTATGATCTCGCGGATGCGTGCCGGCGTGGGCGCGCCCGGGTAGGGGAGAGCACCCCTGACGACGAGATGGACCCCCTCACCGTCGATCCGGTTCCCGTGGTCTGGCCGCCAGAGATCCGTGCCGATGGCGCTCCTCGACGCCACCAGCGTGACCGGCTCAATGTTCTGGAGACAGTGGCCGGGGTGTTCGGTCCCGATCCCCGCGATAGGACCGAGATCCCGCTCCCCCGGGATCGCCGCCTTGACCGCATCGATGATGACGCCTGCCATCCCGTCACCGCCGGCCCCGGCCTCCGGCACCGGCGCCGTGAGCAGGACCGGTATACTGAACCGGAGCGCCGTTCCGTCGAGCGACCTGACGAGGTAGGTGTTTGTGAGGTTCCTGATCACTGGATAGTCGATCCCTATTCGGTCACCCGCAAGATCGGGGAGGATCCGGTGGATCTCACTCTGCCAGGAGCCGTCTTTTCCGCTCATGCTCTCTACCAGGTACTGGTATCCCGGGCCACAAGGCTCTTTCCTGTGAGGTATCTTCCCCGGTCTTATATAGCGGAAACACCCACCATCTTTAGCATGGAACTGACAGTCCTCGCCAGCGGGAGCAGGGGAAACTGCACCTGTATCCGGGGTGGGCACGGCTCGCTCCTCATCGACGTGGGGCTCTCAGCCCGGGAGACCCTCCGCCGTCTTGCAGCCGCCGGTGAGGATCCATCGGTGATCGAGGCGATCCTCGTCACCCACGAGCATACTGACCATATAAAGGGGGTCGATGTCCTGGCGCGGAGGCTCAACGTCCCCATATACGCAACCGCCGGGACGGCTGAGGCTCTCTTACAGAAATGCGGCCGGAGAACGACCGAGATCCGTCGATGCAGGTACGGAGAATCATTCACTGTGGGCGATTTTTCGGTCGAGCCCTTCGCCACCTCTCACGACGCCCGGGAACCCTGTGGGTTCTGCGTAACAGAGGGCGACCTCCGTGTCGGGTGTTGCACCGATACCGGCACGATAACGCCGACCATATTCGATCACCTCGCCTCCTGTGACGCCGTCCTCCTGGAGAGCAACCACTGCCCCCGGATGCTTGAGGAGGGTCCGTACCCGGCATTCCTGAAGAGGCGGATCCGCTCAAACCTCGGGCATCTCTCAAATCCGGACGCCGCGCGCTGCCTGCAGAGGCTCGCCGGAGATATCCACATGGCGATGCTCGCCCACTTAAGCGAGACCAACAACACAGAGGAGAGAGCGCTCTTCTCCGCTCTCGAGGGGCTCGGACTCTACTCAGACCAGGTCGCGGTCAGCGTGGCGGAACAGGATCCCGGCCTGGAATACCCGGGATCCTGTGGGTTTCACCTCTGACCGCGCGGATTTTGGGCGCAAAGACCCTCCTCGCGGTCAGACACCGGCAGTACAGGAGAGGAACGCCCGGGCGTAGCCGGTCAGGCGCACGGTAGTCCCGTCGATGATCGTCCCGGCGTCATCGATGGTGATCCTCCCCATTCGGTTCAGTCACCCCTTCTTCGGCCATGTGGTCCAGCCAGTCTTCGGCGGTTCTCCGCTCGGCCATATCGATGTAATGGAGGAGGCGCTGGAGCTGCTTGTTCGCACGCTCAAGTTCGGCCGTCCGCCCGGCGACGAGTTCCTCAAGGTGCTCGCGGTAGCGGTGCAGTTCCTGCTCCGCCTGCTTCCGCGCGGTTATATCCCTGACGACCGCCATCACATGCAGATCGTGGAGCGGCACAATCCGCGCCTCGTAGTGGAGCACCCTCCCGCCTTCCCGATGACAGAACTCAAGTGGTGCAGCAGGTTCACCGGTCCTGACCACCTCCTTGAGCACATTCCCGACCACTTTTCCGAGATCAGCGGGGAGAAATTCCTGCACCCGCCGCCCGAGCAGTACCCGGGACACCTGCGCCCCCTCACCCCGCCTGCCGGTCCGGGACTCGATGATCGTGCCATCGACGTTAAGCCGGAGGAAGAGGTCCGGAAAAGCCTCGATCACTGCTGTCAGCTCTGACGTGGCCTGCTTGAGGAGTTCTTCGGTCGCGATATGCTCGGTGACGTCCCGGACAACGTAGAGATTGTACCTCTCCCCGATGAATGCCTGCCGTGTCTCGATATCCCGGACCCTCCCGTCCCGACAGACGGCGCCTGCAATCACAGCGCCCCGATCGCCACGGGCCAGTTCCTCCCACATCTTCTGCACCTCCCGGCGGTATGCAGGATTTGGGTGGGCACGTTCAAACCAGACCGCTATGGAGGGGATGTCGTCCCCGGTGTATCCGGTGATCCTGGTGAATGTCTGGTTCAGGTACCAGCACCGCCCCTCATCATCTGTCAGGACAAACCCATCCGGCGCTTCACGCAGGAGCGAGAGGCAGATCTCCCCGCCGGGAAGCTCCTGTGCTCTACCCATCCCTGGTGCATCCTCCTCCTTGCGTCGAATACTACTATTTCCTGTCATAGTGTCTGATTCCCCGGTAGTCCGATCAGGGATCGCTGGTGTCGATCATAGTGAATCTTACCGATTCTCATAGATATATCCATCGTTTTTTATTTCTGTAGAATCACGAACATTTCATTAAAATGAATAACATTCATGATTCTTTCGTGAATGTTGTTCGAATACATTCTGGTCGGCGGTGGATCCCCGGCGCTGAGGATATGGCTCTCCACACACCCGCCCTGATCTTGAGGACGTGCATGCAGTACCGATCAGGCGCTGGTACTGTTGCATCGTCTGTTTGATAACGCCGGTAGCGCTGCTCCAGCCCTGCCATTCAAGGCAGGCATCGAGCGCTTCTGCCGGGAAGTACCTGCCATCCGGGAACCACTCAGTGGCGTGGGTGAGGAGGTTTTGGCGACACTCGATATCGCCCTCGTGCTTCGCTCACGGAGTCTCCATGCGGTGGAGTTCAAGTTCCCGGGGGAACCAGGTGAACGTCGGATCGAGCATGAACCAGAAGATCCGATTCAACCCGACGTCTTTTCGGTCGAAGGCCAGGAGAGACTCAATATCGCTTCACGGACGTGAAGTTCCGGTTCGCCCGGGCTGATACCCCGTCTCCTGCTGGCCGTTCTTGAGGGCGAGTAGTAACAGCGGGCGCTTGCTGTCTTGATCCGGCCGCCGTAATTCCTGTAGCGCACCAGGTACCCGATCGCCTGCAGGTAATCACCCATGTCGATCGGTTTGAGGCCCACGATCGTATCGAGGACTACCCGCCCCGGTCTCTGCCGCCGGTTTCTCATGGCATGCCGGAGGATCTTTTCAAGGTGCTCTGCCGCAGGGTCTCGTGCATGGTGTTGAGCAGCGTGAGGGTCACCGCGTCTACGGAGTCGCCGTATGATCGGTCATCCTGGCCGGGAGATATCCTATCGAGCGTGGCAGCAACGTGCCCGCAGAAGACCGGCAGGTTTCCTTCCACCCGGTCGATCTTCTTCTCGATACACTCGTTCGTGGTAGCCTGAAGGTGTTCAGGCCTCCCGCTCCCGGGTGCTTCAGGTTGCCACGTTTTCCCATGACTTAGGCGCGAATCGTCACGTTGGTATTTTGTCAGTCTATGACCTTCCAGCCTCACGGCAAACTCACAGAACAGAAGGATTGATTCCTCCTGCGTCCCAATACTCCAGGAGGATGTGGGTATGCAATTTCTGGAGTTTGCTCAAATCTGCGAACGCCTGGAGGGGATCAGCGGACGCCTGGATATGATCGAGCAGGTCAGCGCTGCTCTGCCTGGACTCGGTGATGAGGAACTCCCCATATTTGTTCGCTTCATCATGGGCCGGGTCTTCCCTGACTGGAGTCCCCAGAAGCTCGGTATCGGTCCAAACCTTCTCTACGACGCCGTCGCCTACGTCGTCGGCACAAAGCGGGAGCACGTCAGGGAAGCGATCAACGCGACCGGCGATGCCGGCCTTGCTATCGAGGGCCTCCTCACCGGTAAAGAGCAGACGTCGTTCTTCATCCAGGAGATGGATCTCATCGAGGTCTACCGCGACTTTGAGCGGGTGGCGGCCGCTGAGGGAGCGCGGTCCCAGCGCGAAAAGCTCCTCCTGGTCCGGAAACTCTTTGCAAACTCCCGACCCCTGGAAGGGCGCTACCTCGCCCGCCTCATGCTCGAGGAGCTCAGGATAGGCATGGGCGAGGGGAGCGTCCGCGATGCCGTCGCAAAGGCGTTTGATATCGACGTCCACCTGGTCGAGCATGCCCACCAGGCGATGAACGACCTCGGTGAGGTGGCACTCCTCGCCCGGCGTGACCCCGCCGCCCTCTCAGAGGTGACGATCGAACCATTCCGGCCGGTGAAGATGATGCTTGCGCAGGCAGGAACCATCGCAGGGCAGATCGAGGACCACGGCGAAGTTGCCGTTGAGTACAAGTACGACGGGAGCAGGTTCCAGTTCCACAAGGTGGGCGACGCCTGCCGGATATACTCAAGGAGGCTTGAAGAGGTCACGGCGAGCCTCCCCGATATCGTCATGCACCTCAAGGAGGCCACAGGCCACGACGTGATCCTGGACGGCGAGGTGGTCGCTGTCCGGGATGGTCGGCCGATGCCGTTTCAGTACGTCATCCGACGATTCCGGCGGAAACACCAGGTGAGCGCCATGATGGAGAAGATCGAGGTCGTGCCGCAGGTCTTTGATATCCTTTACCTCGACGGTGAGACCTTACTGGACCGTCCCCTCACCGAGCGGCGCCGGATCCTCGAGGAGGTGCTCGATGCCCACGTCACCCCGCAGTTCCTGGTAACTGATGTCGCCGGTGCGGAGGCGATCTATGCCGAAGCCCTGGACCTCGGGCACGAGGGTGTGATGGTGAAAGTCCCCTCGTCTCCTTACACCCCGGGCGTCCGGGGACGCCTCTGGGTGAAGGTGAAACCCGGTGTGGAGACGCTCGACCTCGCGGTGATCGGGGCAGAGTGGGGTGAAGGCCGGCGGGCGAAGATGTTTGGATCGTTCCTGCTTGCTGTCCAGGACCAGGGCCGGCTCCTCCCCGTAGGAAAGGTTGCGACCGGGATCACGGATGAGGTTCTCGCCGACCTCTACGCCCTCCTGAAGGATAGTGTGATCGCTCAATCAGGAAAAGAGGTCTCTTTTGAGCCGAAGGTCGTCTTTGAGGTGGGCTACTCCGAGATCCAGGCGAGCCCGAATTACGCGAGCGGGTATGCGCTCCGGTTCCCGAGGCTTATAGCGGTCCGGGAGGACAAGAGCGTGGACGAGGCCGAGAGCCTGGATAACCTGGTCGGGCGCTACCGGCAGCAGAGAGTCTAGAAATCAAAAAGCGTCTTCTGGGTCATCAAATCCGGTATGAGCCTGCTGTGGGGGCGCCAGCGGGAGAACCCTATGAGGTGGGAGGCGGTATCGATACCCTCCTGGAGGGTAGCGCACCGGATCTTCTCTCCGCGCATGGCGTTTCGCGTCGCCTCCCGCACCACCCAGGTTCCGAGCGGTGCCCAGTACTCGCCGGTGATATTCCGGAGCACGAGCACCCGGGCAGAGCGCCGTATCCTCTCCAGGTACTCGGTGACTGCGAGACGGGCTGAGTAGTAGGCTCCCATGAGGGGCGAGTAGCCGGACCGGGTGAGTCCTTCGCCGTCCTGCGCGATAGTCTCCTCCTCGCCGCCCCAGAGCGACTGCTTCCCCCAGACCTCGATCATCTCAAACCGCCAGTCTCCGGGGACGAGGAGGCAGACGATATGGTTTCCGTAGAGTGAGGCCGAGAATACCTCTATATCGCTGATCGGAGGGTAGCGCGCTATCTTCTTCTTGAGCCGGGTCGATACCGAGTCATCGACCGCTGTTATCGCCCAGCGTGTCGGGACAACGCGCCGCCGCCGCCCGAGAAGGCCGGCGGTGAGGAGCTGGGTGATCTGGTAGACATCGGTTCCTGAGGCGTGGAGGACCTCAAAGGCGTCCGTGGCGGAGAGGTCGGTGTCTGATGTGGCCCGGTCCACCGCCCGGTCAACCCGCGCGTTATTGAGGACGTCCATCTTCCGGATGGCCCCGGTGAGACCGACGGGCGCGATCGTGCCGTCGAACCGCAGATCGAAGGCAACAGGTTTTACAAACCGCACCTCCACGTCGAGCGGCCTGCTTGAGAGCGCTATCTCCTGGAGGTTATCGGTGATCCGGCCGGGTCCGGTGGTGCCACGTATCGTCCGGGCGCGTATCCCGACGATATCCTCTATTCCAAGCCCGCGCACTATCCAGTCCGGTGGGTTATCGGCATCGTTGATCATCAGCGGCCCGCCCGAGACCTTCGGGTAGCCGTAGCTCCCGACGAAGACTGAGGGGGCCGTGCCCTGGTAGTGGTCGCTCGGCCTGACCGGGGCCTGGGCGTAGAACCGGCTCATGATCGGGCAGCGAGATAGCCCGCAGAGCCCCCTCCCCTTACACTCAGCGCACCGCATATATCACCGCCGGTCGATGACGATCCGGCCCCTTCCCTCGAGGAAGCGGAGGGTCTCTTCGACCCACTCCTCCCAGGTGACGGGGTCGAGATCGCGGGCGGCGGCGACCTCGCGCCCGACGTCATCGTCCCGCCCGGATATGACCCTGACCACAACCGAACCGGGCGCAAACCCCGGTTCGACGATACCATCCCCGTCGCCGTCGATCACCCCGAAGACCGGGATGCCGGCGTGGGAGCAGATATGGCCGCAGACAGCGGTCGTGTCATCCCCGATAGCGAGGACGCCGCAGACACCCTCGCCTTCGATCTCCTGGTAGAGGGTGTGGCCACAGTGGTCGATGACCGCGATCCGGCCGGCGCGCGGGGCGCGGGCCTTCCCCGGTCGGGGCGGGGCAGACCGGATCATGCCGCTCTTGCACCAGGCCGCCTCGAGATCGGGGAGCCCCTTCCGGAGGAGTTTCTCAACCCCGTGGGGTTTTACATCAAGCCCGGAGACGGCCTGGATCGTCCCGTCCCGGATGGAGAGGGTGACCGTCCCGGCCGTCGCCGTCCCGATCACGATCCCGTCTACAAAGACCGCCTCTCCTGGTAAACAGCCGCGGATCTCTCGCGTCTCGCCCTGCCCGGGAGGGGTGCTCATCGCAGGCGTGAGAGAAAACCCGGTCTTCTCCGCAATCTCTCGCGCGAGGAGCACATCGGCACGGTCCCATACGTAGACGGTGTTGTTTGAGCACTCGACGTGGACGAGACCATCATCCAGGCGACCGGCGACGAGATCCCCGAATATCCTGCCGGACTCCGGCGTCTTCCCACGGTTGACCAGAAAGGCACGGTCGGGGAGGCTCCGAATGAGGATGCTCGGTCGCTCGTCGGTGCAGGTCGCCGGGAGCCCTGACTCCCTCGCGGCGGTCCGGGCCATCACTCCTGCGACCAGGACCTCGCGGGGCGAGAGGAGGGTGATCAACCTCTCGACGTCGCCTGCATCGAAGACCTCCGGGCCGTGCACCACCATGACCGGGGGATTCATGGTATAATTCTGGTTTTCTTCGACCATCAGGTTACCGTTACGATGAGTTCCCGGTGGGGATGAAGGGTATCAGGGCCGTGGCGAGTTTTGCGAGGTTCATCGACTGCAGGACAACCCGGCCCGGTCCGGTCAGTGTGGTCAAAAAGAGCCCTTCGCCACCGAAGAGGACGGTCTTCACGCCGCCGGCGACTGCTATGTTGTAGTCGACACCGCTCTCAAACCCGACCACGAGTCCCGTCTCCACCCTGATCGTCTCACCGGGTGCAAGCGTCATCTCCATGATATCCCCGCAACAGTGAAGAAACACCCTCCCCCTGCCGGAGAGCCGCTGGAGGATGAACCCCTCACCGCCGAAGAGGCCCGAACGGAGGCGCTTTGTGAACGCGACATCGAGGTTGACTCCCTCCTCCGAGCAGAGGAACGCCGTCTTCTGGGCGATGAACTCGCCTTCGGTAAGGTCGAGCGTGAATATCTTTCCCGGAACGTTCCCGGCGAAGGAGACGAACCCCTCCCCGCTCTCTGGAGTGAACTCGGTCATGAAGAAGCTCTCGCCGGTCGCAATACGCTTGAGCCCCCCGAAGAGGCCGCCCCTCATATGGGTGGTCATCTGCATATTCCCGCTCATGTTGACCATGGCGCCAGCCTCAGCGCAGGCCTTCTCCCCCGGGGTGAGGCGGAGCGTCACCATCTGGAGGTTGTCTCCGGTGATCTCATACTGCATACAGTTATATCTCCCTCCGCCGGGGTATAGGTCTATTCATCGGAGGGGAGTGCGAGGTTGCCGGGCATGAGGATTCCTTCGATCCCCGGCGACCGGGATCGCGCACCAGCGACCATACGTATTATCAGCCAGATGGGCATCTCTCCTTCTTGATATGTGGGCACGGTGGGTTCCAGGTGAGATCTCCGGGGCACCTGCCGCAAGTGAGAAAATAGATAGGTCTCCGGGCGCAAGTATTCAGGTAATGTACGCAAGACGCATGGATCACCTTCCGCCATACCTTTTTGCGCGTATCGACGAGATGAAAGAGGAAAAACTGCGCCAGGGAGTCGACGTCATCGATCTCGGTGTCGGCGACCCCGACCTCCCCACCCCTCCGCATATCGTCGAGGCGCTCTGCACCGCCGCCCGCGACCCGAAAACCCACCACTACCCTTCGTATGCCGGCATGCCCGCCTACCGCGAGGCGGTCGCCGGGTGGTACCGGAGCCGGTTCGGCGTTGACCTTGACCCGAAGAAGGAAGCCCTCGCCCTCATAGGCTCAAAGGAGGGCATCGCTCACATCGCCGAGGCTTTCGTCAACCCCGGCGACGTCGTCCTCGCCGCCGACCCCGGCTACCCGGTCTACAAGACATCCACGCTCTTTGCCGAGGGAAAGGTTCACGAGCTTCCCATCCGCGCCGAGAACAACTTCCTTCCGGCACTCGATGAGATCCCGGCCGATGTCATGAAACAGGCAAAGTTGCTCTTCATCAACTACCCGAACAACCCAACCGCAGCCGTAGCCCCGCTCTCGTTCTTCGATGAGGTCGTCGAGTTTGCGCGTGAGCATGATATCGTCGCCGTCCACGACAACGCCTACTCCGAGATCACCTTCGATGGCTACGTGGCGCCCTCGTTCCTCGAGGCCGACGGCGCCATGGAGGTGGGCGTCGAGATGCACTCGCTCTCAAAGACCTACAACATGACCGGGTGGCGGATCGGGATGGCCTGCGGGAATCCCGATATCA
>JAAYND010000005.1 GCA_012521035.1 Methanomicrobiales archaeon | reverse complement strand
TCGGGTCGAGGTCGGCGAACCGCTCCGGGTAGAACCACTTCGCGAGGTAGGCGGTTCCGATGAAGTGCTGGGCGCCGCCGAGGATATCGGAGTGTATGACGTAGACCCTGTCGTCCGCCACCGCAGCTAGCCTCGCCCACCCGGGACGTTTGATGATGGCAGACCGCGTCGCCTCAAGCGATGCGATGTCACGCCCCACGTAGCCCCCGGCGGCCAGTTGCTGGCCGGTGAGCTTGATCACGACCTCGGGGTTGCTGACGATGACCGCCTCGGGATCGATCTCGGGGTACTCGGCCGATTCACCGGCGAAAGGGTTGTCTCCGCCGGCGATCTCGAGCTTCTCGTTATACCCGGAGCCTGCCGCGAACGTCTTGTAGTCGCTCCAGTACTCAAAGTAGGCCCGGGTCTTCTCACCCTCCGGGATATCGGCTGTGCCGGCCCGGATCTCATCCATGACCCCGGTATAGAAGTGGGCGAACTCATCGCCCCGGTCTTCGCATCCAGTCACTGCCGCGATTGTGCGGATCTCGTCGGGGTAGGTGGCCGGCTTGAAGCAGTCGAACCGGAGAACCCTGATACCCGGGATGCTCGCCTCAAGTTTCTGCTGGATCTCGTCGCAAGTTGCGACGGTGATCGTCGCGTAGAGGAAGACGGCATCCGGTTTGAGGGTGAGGAGCCGCTCCATGTCCGGGGATAGCCACGATCCGACGTTCTCTTTCCCGGCACATTCCGGGAAGAAGGTGGTCTTCGCGTGGCTGTATTTGTCGACGGCCACGACCTTATCCATGTCAAACCCGAGCGACCGGAGCGTCTCCAGCGCCTCACCGCTGAAGACCACCACCCGGCGGAGGGGCCGGGAGATGGTCAGGGTCTGGCCTGAGGAGTCGGTGATCGTAAGGGGGTGGCCGTCCAGGTGGGTGAGAACCCAGGCGGCATCCTGGATGTCGGTCCGGGTGAGGTCTCCTTCACCGACGAGGTAGGTGAGGACCGCGGCCGTGTACTCGCGCTCATCGAGAACCCCGTCGCCGTCAGCATCCCCGGGGATGCCGGCAGCAGAGGCTGTGGCCGCTATGAGGAGGAGGGCGATGGTGAGGAGGAAGAGGCGTCTCATCGCCGACCACCCCGGTATGCCACAAAGATGAGGCCGGCAATCGCTGCGAGGAGGGGGAAGACTGATCCGGCCTCCTGAGCCTCTGTAGAGGCGGTGGTGCCGGGGACGTCGATACCGTCCACCGCGACGCGCGATGCGAGGGTTTCGCCGTGGGATTCGGCAACGAAGTCCTCCCATGTTCCGGTGATATCCCCGCTTCCGGAGGCGGGGGCCTGGACCGAGTAGGTGATCGCGGTCTCATCGGTCAGTGCAAACGCGACCTTCTGCCCCCGGACGAGGACGCGGTCGCCGGGGTAATCGGTTCCCGCGAAGGTGTAGCCGGCCGGCAGGGTCTCGACCAGCCCCCCGCGGGGCATGCCCCCGACCGAGAGGGTGACGGTGAAGACCTCGCCGGCGCCGGGTTCACTGGTGGAGAGGTTCCGGGTTACCGGGGCGCTGCATGCCGCTACCGGGATCATCATAAGCAGGAGGAGGAGGCAGAGGAGGCGGTTTGTCGCGGATCTCTTCATGCGTTCTCTGTTGTCGATTTGGTGATATGAATCTTTCTTCTTGTACTAAGAAGTTTGAAGATCTGGCGTGATGGTGCCGGCGGGATTGAGGTTTTCGTCCGGGATGGGGGATCGTGGGCCGGCTCGCGTTTTTCTGGAGGTGGTGAGCTGCGTGGTGACCTGTGAGTGCGGCGCCTCTGTAGCGCTCGCCCACGTGGGCGAGGTGGTGGGATATAGCAACGCTTATTCAGTAGATGGGTGATTTTATGTTGCGGAATCGCAGAGAAGATCCTGGAGAACCGGGTGTATGCGAAGAACATCGCTGAAGGTAAACGTCAACCCCTCTGTCATGCGGTGGTTGCGCGAGAGTTCTGGCTGGTCGCTCGAAGACGTCAGTAACCACCTGCATGTCCCGACTGACCAGATTTTGCAGTGGGAGCAGGGTGGCAGGCTGCCAACGCTGAGCGAGGTAGAGAGACTCGCAAGAGCATACCGGCGACCCCTGGCAGCGTTCTTCCTCGCGGAGCCAGAAGAAGAGAGGCCCATGCCCCGGGACTTCAGGAGGCTCTCCGTAGGAGCGCATGCACTCACGAAAAAGACACTCCTCGCCATACGGAAGGCGCGGAACCTGCAGGCGATCAGTGCGGACCTGATGGATAACCTCGACCTGACCACGGAGGCAGATGTTGCCGGCGCCCGACTGACGGACGACCCTGAAGAGGTGGCCGAAGAAGAACGCAGGAGGATCGGGATAGCAGTTCATGAACAACAGTCATGGAAGAGCGCATACGAGGGATTCCGGGCATGGAGAGACGCTATTGAGGAGAAGAATATCCGAGTGTTTCAGTTCCCGATGACCCTTGAAGAGCTTCGTGGCTGCGTCTTGATGGACAGTACTCCGTATGCTATTCTCCTCAACTCATCAGACATCATTCAGGCACGGATGTTCACACTCCTCCATGAATACGGCCATATCCTTCTGCATGAGCCGGCCCTCTGCACCCCGGATAATCCCGTTATCGGGGAGACGCATGAAGCGCGTGTAGAGAACTGGTGCAACCGCTTTGCAGGCGCTATTCTCATGCCGCCAGGGGATATCACAGAGGATTTCATTCGGTATGGTATCGATGACGTGGGGAGAATCGCAAACAGATACCGTGTCAGCCTCTCAACGACCCTGACTCGCCTGGTAACGCTCAAACTCATCACTCAGGAGCAGTATCAGGCAGAGATGCGCAAACTCAAGGTGAGTAGAACTGAACCCACAAACCAGGGCGGTGGTGGCGAATCATCAGCGGTAAAAGCACAGAGGGAGCGAGGAGAAGAATTTGTCTCGCTTGTGCTGGAGAACGCCCGGAGAGGATACATCACTCACAACGAAGCGCTTGATTACCTGGGAATCAAGGTGAAACATCTGCGAGAGCTAACAAAACCAACGCCGTGAGACGATGCCGGGTAACGACACGCTGTACGTAGTAGATACCTCGGCCCTGATCGATATGAAGTTGTATTATCCCATCTCTATTTTTGAGTCGCTCTGGAAGAGATGCACAGCCCTGGCACATAACTCGCGGATGTGTGCTCCTACTGCCGTTTTTAATGAAATAATTCGTAAAGATGATGAGCTTGCTTTGTGGACAAAGAGGTATTACAGGTATCTCTTCCAGGAATGTACCGGTTTCCAGGTGGAGAAGGTGCAGGAGATCCTTTCAGAATTTCCTGGACTGATCGATCACAATCGGGAAACTGAACAGGCCGACCCATTTGTCGTGGCTCTGGGACTTGAGCGAAGGGATGGGCCACAGAAACCTCTTGTATCTCAGACCGTTGTTGTGGTCACCCAGGAGCGGACGACACCAAAGCGCAGTACGAAGAAGAAGAAAGTGATCATCCCGGATGTCTGTCAGCACTATGATCTCCCCTGTATTACCCTCATCGATATGATCGCAAACGAGCGATGGAGGTTCTAGCCGGCATCGGCCTGCACACTGATGACAACTCTTCCGGTCGGTCGCCGGCACCCATCCGCGACCGCCGAAGGACAGCCGATGAACCTTCTGGCAGGGATGGGGTTCACCCGAGAACTGTCTAGGGGATCTGTGCTGACCGCAGGAACAATACGAAGTCTTCTTATCCAGTGCGATGTGCTGTGTTGCATAACCCGGATCTTTTGACCAAAAAGTAGAAGATGCCGGACGTCCCCTTCCGCCCCTTCATGACTAAAAGAGAACGCTGGGGACGCCCGTATACTGATGATCGCGACTGGAGTATATATAACGAACGGTTAGTCAAGCGCGGAGAGTTCTATTTCTGCCTTGGCTTCGTCGATCAGTGGGATGATGAACTCGCTCAGATGAACGCTGGCAAACCGGGCCGGCCTTTTCAATATCCTGAGAGTTTTATTGTGTGGATGGCTCAAATCTACACCTTCCTGCATATGCCCTACCGCCAGATGGAGGGATTTGTCCGGAAACTTGCAATATTCATCCCGGGTCTTCAGGCGGCGGATTATACCACCCTTTTCCGCCGGATCAAATCCCTGGATCTTTCGCTCGAAGTAACATCCGAGAACCTCGCCGAGAATGTTATTGTCGCCGTCGATAGCACCGGGATCAAGGTTGCGAATCGGGGTGAGTGGATGCGTGAGAAGTGGCGGGTCAGGCGGGGCTGGATCAAGGTGCACGTTATGGTCGATATTGAGACCAATCAGGCTCTCGGCCTGGAGATCACTGACGAATCTGTACAGGATGACCAGATGTTCACCCCACTCCTCGACCAAACCCAGCATCACTGCGGCGAGGAACACCAGGTAGTCCAGGCACTCGGTGACGGGGCCTATGATCGCAACGAAATCTTCAACGTCCTCGAACAGCGGGGGATCACCTCCGGTATCAAGACCCGATCCGATGCCTCGACCCGTTCGACCGGGTCACCGTATCGGGCTGAATGTGTCCGGGAAAGGAATCGATTGGGTGGGTATCACGGATGGGCACAGGAAGTGGGATATGGGATGCGATGGAAGGTCGAAGGATTCTTTTCCGCCATGAAACGAATCTTTGGAGAAGGAGTGCGAGCGACCTCTCTCATAGGGATGTTTCGCGAGATCGAGATGAGAGTGAACGGATACAACGCACTGTTGGCCATAGGGCCTGATTGGAGGTGCGCGAGGAGAGGGCAACCGTCAGGTTAGTTATGCAACACAGCAGTGCGATGAAAAAAGTTATCCCAGTGAAACCGGGTATACATCCTCTCCCCTGTAAGTGACTGAATAGTATTGGTTAACAGCTAAAAGCATGACAGATATGACTCGTCCCTTTGAAGGGGTGTTTGGGAACACCTGTGAGTTGCGACTCATTGAATTTCTGTTGCCGCTTGATGGCATGCATTTCAATACCACTGAGCTCGCGGAGGAGGCAGGTGTAAGCCGGGTCACGGCGGGCAGAGTGGTCAAGAAGCTTGTCGACTGGGGTATCCTCATTGCCACCAGTGATCCGATCCCTCGGTACTCCATTGATCCGGCATCGCAAATTGTCCAGTCGATCGATATCATGAACAACGCGCTGATCGGCCGGATGCTTGACGAGGAGAAGAGCCGGGAGATCCAGAACTCCCCAGGGGAGCACACGGCTAACGATCCGCAGGAGAGGGATGTACCAACCGGGTAGGGTTGGAGGATCTCATTGGACAAACGATCAACCTTCAGGTATTGTTCATGAGGCCTTTGAGGGGCGGCCCCAGACACCTGGATATATCGCTCAGTATCAGGGGACCGGGCATATCGACCATTACGAACCGATGGCTGTGGCCGCCCCTATACCCCACCCCGCTCCGGGCATGCGAGCTCACACTCCCGGCAGTGGTCGATCCGTGCCCGGCCTGAGGCTTTATCGGCATCCATCCGCGCCATGCACCGCTCCCGGCTGTATCTGCCTGCGGCAAAGGCATCCATCGGGCAGGCCCTGGTGCAGTACCCGGGGCAGCCGGCGCAGGGGGAGGCGGGGATGGGGAGTTCTCCTTCGCCGGGAGCGGTCAGGTCCACCCAGACCGCCCGGAACCGGACCCTCGGTCCGTAGCCCGGGACGATAACGAGGTTGTTTCTCCCCATCACCCCGATGCCGGCCATGCATGCGGCATCCTTGAGGTAGATGCCGCCGTCGGAGATCTGGTAGGGGATGACCCGGGCCCTGACGCCGTAAGTCTCCTCCAGCCAGCGACCGAGGCCTCTCCCTATATTCGCAAGTATCCGGTCTCCGGGTGTCCCCCGGCCCTCTTCCCAGAGGTCGAGTTCCGGGCGCCCGGGGTCGTGGTAGAGTCCGAGGATGATGTAGGTCCCCCGGTCGGTCGCCGGCCCCCGGTGCCCGTCCGCGACCGCCGAGGGACATTCGATGAGCTTTGCGGCGGGGACGGCGCCGGCGACATCGGCCCCGAGCTCCTGTGCCCGCCCGAGGACTGCCCGGAGGATCTCAGCGTCGTCTGGCATCGCAGGTAAGAGGTGGATGGGGGAGGTGAAGAAGGATCCGGCGGGGTGAGGACCGGGCTACCGGGGCGGGCAAACAGCCTGAACCCCGGCATCTCCCCCGAGCCCTGCCGGCGGCCTCTCCCCTCACTCCAGGTATTGGTTTATCGGCTCAAGGTTCTGGTATCCGACCAGATGCCCCGCTGACCGGCGCTGTGACTGATCGCCCCCGTAGACCACGAACGATCGATCCGGTGTATTTCCTGAGAGACTGTTCCAGTAGGTGATCTCTTTGAAGTAGTCGGAACTTGCCGTTCTGCCGGACTTGATCTCG
>JAAYND010000045.1 GCA_012521035.1 Methanomicrobiales archaeon | reverse complement strand
TTTTCTCCGAACTTTTCTCCGAACTTTTCTCCGAACTTTTCTCCTCCTTTCGGTGAACAGTGACGGTGAAGAGGCAACCGTCCCGGTCGTCGGCAAAGTCGATGTCGGGCCAGTCTTCGAGGGCCCGCTTGATACCTGAGCCAAGGCCACGGTACGGCAACAGCCCCTTTGCGACGTACGATGCCAGGATCGGGTTCCTGATATTCGAGTTGCCGGTCCGGATCTTTTCCACCGTCAGGTTGTTCGGGAGGTGACCGGGGCTGATGATCTCGATGCGATTATCGAAGATGAACAACCGGATCGGTGCACTGACCAGATAATCCCGGTGCACCAGAGCATTGACCAGGAGTTCCTCAAAGACTACCGACGGGATCTCCGGAACCCCCGGTGCATTGACTCCTTTACCTGCCTGGACCTTCCGCAGATTGCGCATGATAAAGGCCATGGCGCCCTCGAAGAGTTCCGGGAATGTCCCGGAAAAATCCTCTGTGTCGAGGTATTCGCTTACGTGGATGGCGTTGCCCGGATAGCGAATGGCCTTGATGATGAACTGCGGTTTGATCCACTCAGGCTTCTCAGCAAAGAGGAGCACCCCGGCCAGATTCAGCATGCCGTTATCCGCGGCAAGGTTCATGTTCTGCAGGAGCGTCAACAGTTCTTCAGGCGAATCCGGATAGGGCTGGTTGTAGGTGTCCCGCAGGAAATCGCGGAAGCGCAGCCTGTCCAGTTTGTCGACGCCTGCTCTGGTCGGCAGCTCGTCGGCATGGAAGATATCGACGCTCTGGAAGAGGCGGCGGAGTTCTTCCCTGGAGTTCACCCGCCGTTTGTCGGCTCCGTTTTTGAGCCAGATCACGCCGTTCCTATCAAAGTATGGCTTATCCTGTCCCTTCGGAACGGTGAGTACGATAACAACGCGGTCTTTGTCCACCTGGATATTCTCGGTCTGTACCGTCAACGGGCTCCTCACGTGCTGAGAGGCCGCGTTGCTGATGAGCTGATTGATCCGGCTCACATCCCTGCGCGACAGACCGGGTACGGAACCGTCATCAGCTACACCGAGAAAGAGCGTACCTCCATCGGCGTTGGCAAATGCCGCCATCTCCGCAGCAAGAGCATCGGTATTGGTGATGTCGCGCTTGAACTGGCGGCGACTGTCTTCACCGGCGGCGAGCAGGGCCTGGAGGGTATCAGGGATCATGGGGCTGCCTCTCCGTGGGGTGCGTTATCCCGGCCGTCGGGTTAGTCATCGAATAGCCCTCCTCTGGCTTCCTGTTCAGCGTCGCGGTCACGAGCCCGGGCGAGAGGAGCTTCCTGAACGGTAAGGCAGCTGGCAGGCCGCTTTCGGGTGATGGTGTCGAGGATGAGCTGCTCGACGGTGCTGGATTCGGTGAAGGTCATGCGGGGGCCTCTTTCTCTTTAATCAGATCGAACACCGAATGAATCTCCCACCCATTATCTCTCAATTCTTTTTCGTGCCCAGCAACATTTGATGCCTGGCATGCGAAGGCTAACAGGTGCTTTGGGCGACTAAAGGCAACATGAGCAACTTTCAAATTCTGCTGATGATGTACCTTTTTCAAATCGGAGCTTGGTCGATTGCCCTTTAGAAATTCTATTAACCGCTTTGAATCCGTTGCCTTCTGATAATACGTCTCCAAGTATAACGTTGCAGTATGTGTTTCACCTTTAACGGAGTGAACTGTTCCGACATTAACGACAATGCCATCATCTGAGATGAACTGGTTGACTGGTTCTTTTGTATCTGGTTGATTTGCGAAGTCGATTGCATCACTAGTTAGGAAAGTCGTTTTTTCCTCGTTTATTGGCCAGATAGACGCCATATTTGCTTTGATAAAGTCCCTGAACTTAATAGCATCAAGTTGCGAGTCGAGAGCCTGAAGGTAACTCCATGCGATTTGCAAACGGAACTTGCTATAGCTCTCTTCATCTTGACACTCCCAGTGTTTCTTAACAGTATATGGGGTGTAAGAACGATTGGATTCTTCATATTTAATTCCAACGTTATCAAGAGCGTGAGCGATGCCTTGTAAGACGATTTCAAAAAAGCGCTTTAAGCACTCCGTTTTTGATATCTTGATCGCGTATGTAGTGTAAGATATCAAGTTGGAGAATCGCTTGTTTGATGACTTTTGAAATCTATCAAAGTGAGGAAAGTATGCTGGAATACACAATTTACCTTCAGCGGTTTTGTCTTTCCCAATCCATCCGATTGCATAATATGAATTTTCATGTAACTCAAACTTACGGATCAGTTCTATAAAAGCGTGGATGACTTGATGCTCCTTACCCAATGGAAATGTAATTATCTGTGGTGGGTGAGAGTGTCTCGATCGACAGACCCGTAAAGAGATATCATCACGAAGTCGGACCGAGCTCAATAACCTCGAAATTGTATTGCCGTAGCGTTGGGAATCAGAGAAGTGAAGTGGAGATCTTGGCGACCAGGCCGTATCGCTCTCCGTACCTGAATTGAAAATGGCCTGATTGGGGTCGCCTATGCGCTGAACCATGAGTTTATCTGGCTGAAAAATGGCGTTCAACACACGGAACTGATGCTCATATGTATCTTGAGCCTCGTCAAGGAAAACCATACGAAAGCGATCCTGGAATGCCTGACAAATTGCTGGAACAAAATTGAGGTATCTTAGTGCTATAGAATACGCGTCATTATAACTGAGAAAACCTCTCTCTAGTACTTCCGTTCGGATCTCATTTATTCTCTGATATGTGGGGGTATCTTCACGCAGTTTACTTATTGGCTCATCTAGATTTTTTCCAACCTTCAACGTTTCTGGGCGGAGCCAGTAGTTACCAAGGGTGCTTAATCCGCCTTTATGTTTCATCCAACCTCTGAGTCTGTAGTCTTTGGAGTAAAGTTTCTCAAGTTCCGAGAAAAAACGGTCATTATCGATTGCAACAATTGGTTTTTGGAATTCAGATCTATAACCCGGCATTGCCAAAAATTGGTCCACGAAACCTTGTATCGTCCCGAAAAAGTTCGGGTATCGGAATAACGTATCAGCAGCTATATGATCCGCTTGTTGCGTAATTTCATCAATTGCTACATTAGTGTGTGTTAAAACACAGATGCCACGATCATCCTCAAATGGCATCTTTTTGGCTAATATTAGTATTTTTGCAAGCAACGCGGTTGTTTTACCGCTCCCCGGACAGGCAATGACATCGCGTGACTCCATGCAACGAATGAACGCCCTGCGCTCGTCATCAAAGGATTGCCCTGCCGGAAGCAGCAGTTTCTCTGCGTAGGCGATGTCATCTTCAGTTATCTCAACAGTCATTTGGGGCCTCCCGCGGCTCAGTAACATGATAGATGGCATCGAGAAGATATTGGAGGGTGCAGGCTGCCTGTAGATCAGCCCTAACTGATTTTACTGCTCCTTCAACTGCATTTTTATCATCTAAAACCTGCGCGAAGGCCTGGGCGGTTATGGCCTTAGATATTTCTTTGTCAAGCATTTGCTTTTTGTAGATCTCAAAAGCAATCTTTTCATCTTTTCGAGGATCGCCGCCCCAGATGTCTAACCATCTTTCAAAGTCAGACCGAACTATCTCTTTGACTTCTTCTGCTTTGTCCTCTTGAGGAACACCACTCTTTGAATTTGCTATTTTTTCTGCCCATAACACCGAGCGATAGAAATCAGCACGGAATTGCGACGATAGAGCAAGTTCATATTCCAAGGTCCAGTTCGGTGAGACAAATACTTTGATGTCATCGGTCTCGAATTTCGAGATGCTCTGTTTTCTCTCTCCTTTTGCTGTTTCGATCTCTTCTTCTGTCTGCTTTTTCTCAGTTATTTCATTATACTCGAGAGGTTTCACATCCATGTCGGTGATGAGGGCAACCTTGACCCCCATTGATTCGCCATCCTGACGATGGAAAATCCCCACAAAATGCGAGAACGCTGTACTACCCACATTGACAATTGAAACACCGTAGCGGTGCAGTGGTCGATCAACGATATTGGCGATAGTGGGGATCAGAAGATTCTCAGCATCGCCTTCTACTAGCAACACACCCCTAGCGAAAAAGAGGTTTGCCTTGGTCGCATCCAAGAATCGATAGAGATAATCGTAGTTCTTTTTCTCAAGTTTTGTGTAATTACTCCCCATTGGGAATACTTTACTCCCCTTACACAGGATTAGATTCTCAAGCGGAATGCTTGATCCCATGGTGGTGCTGTGGGTGGTAAGGATATACTGGCCTGTTATGGATTTTTCTTTGAGGTAGTGAATCAGGCGAAGTTGGGCCTGTGGATGCAAATGGGCCTCTAATTCCTCGATCAAGGCAAGTTTCAAGCCAGCATTTTCTTCAGATTGTAATAGTAACAACTCTGTCGCCATACATAGGAGGTTAGCCGCCCCAAGGCCGGAAGGATTTACGTCGAGTGATAGGGATAGGCGTTGAAGAATGTCAAACAGATCATTTCCAGAAACGGTGACTGAAGGCAAATGAGGTTCGTTTTGCGGAAAAAATGCTTCGACATATGAGTTTAGCGATTTCATCAATTCGCCGGCGCCGAAACTATCATCATTATGGTCGAAGTAATTCTCAATGGCTTCATTTGCCTTATCAAAGATGATCTCCAACTCGTGCCTATTCGTACCGTCTTTTTGGAAGAGTTTATGAGCCTTCAGGATTTGGGCGAATCGTGAGCGCCTTCCTGGAGTTAACTCCACATCGGCATCGCGTAGAGGCTTAAGGTACGTGGTGCGCAAGAGCGATCGCGGATCACCATCTATTGGCGTCCCAACTGAATCCTGACCCGCCCGCAAGTCGGTAACGATTCGGCTTCCCGTGTTCCGTGCGGTATAACAAACTTTAAGGACATAACGTTTGACGCCTTCAACATCCTCATAACCAAGCCATTCCAGGAATCGTCCTGCTTCCCGATCTGTAAACCCACGGAAAATGCACTCAATTTTTAATTCTTTCGCCCGCTGTTCGCCTTCTATATGAAAATCGGATTCATCTAGGCGGGTCCACTCTCTGCTCTGTGTTCCTAAGGTGTATCGGATTGCATCAACAATCGCTGTTTTACCTGAGTCATTCTCACCGATGAGGACATTCATCCCTTCATGGAACTGGATAGCTAATCCGGGTGGTGAACTTTCGATTGACCCACCATCAATCCCATATTTTCTGAAATTCCAGAGTTTCAATTCAGAAAGATACATGTTACCTGCTTGTTCTGAGAAAATTCGGGCATTCTACTGCGGCATTTGGTCGAATACCTGCATTGAAAATCATTGTCTCGGTGTTATTCAGCATAGTGAAGGTCATTCTTTCTTACACCTTCCAGTAGTTCTTGGAGGGCCAGAGTCGTTGCAGATGACTTGGTATCATCCAACTTTCGAGATGTTTTTCTGCTTGACCTTTCTCTACACCTCTGCTTTGAATGAGGTTCTCTGCGGAGTGCGATTGTATAGATCGGTTGCTCAAGCATGGTGGAGCCCAGCCCATCAGCATCATCATTATTAGCACACCAAAAACAGCCAAAACAGGCAATTCCAAAAGGTTGCACCTCTGCCTGACTAAAAAGGAGAGATCTTCAATTCTACGTGCCAGACTCATTTAAGCGTTCTTATACCCTTCATAGTATTACTTTTGCGATTCTATCTCCCGAGGCTCTTTTAGGAATTAGAGACAAAATTCTATTTTAAGGGTATAAATGGGCAAGCAATCACGGGATTTTTATGAGATGACCCTATGGAACACACGAGACCATTACCCCGGAGGGGGTCTGACATACAGTTAGACAGTACTGCCGTTTGCGCGCTATGTGGGTGGTGTTCTGAGACGGTATGCAAAATGGAGGAGATGTAGTGGAGATTACATCAAATTCTCAATGATATTCTTCTGAAGGCCCTGTGTTTTCCTCAGATGCTGGATGAGGCGGAACTCTGTCTGGCAGAGTTGCCTATACTCATGTGCAATCTTACTCTGCTCTTCCTTTGGCGGAACCGGCATTGGAAGATTACCAAATCTCTCCGCACCAAGATGAGCAACCGAGGTCGTCTGACTTGCAATGGCAGCGAATACGCCAAAGTGGAAACAGTACTGGAAAAATGCGTAAGCGAATTCTGTTAGCACCTTTTCACCAGGGCGGTAACGAATCAATGTATTTTGGAAGCAACAATCCTCTATCGCACCGTCATAAATTGCACACCTTCCGACAAGTTCACGACTTTGTCCTTCGTTGAGGAGGATATCTCCCTTTTGAAGGCGATATGTTTCAAAATCTTTCTCATCAAAGTCCATTTCTAGGACGTCGTCGTAATTAAAGTAGCCATCGTAGACATTCGCCACCCGAAGGTAGGGCTTTGCCATCGTCCCAGTTTGATATTTTGGGGCACGTTGCCTTCCAAGTTGGACAAGCCCTGTTTCACGTATCGGGAGACTGTTGTTGCCGTTAGGATTAGCGAATACAGAGCCCAAGTAAGACCTACGAAACGATGCTGATTTTTCAATCATACCTGCAATTTCGCAATAGACCTCATCCACCGCCCACAACACCTCCGCAATGCGCCGCTGCTGCTCAAGCGGTGGGAGGGCGAACTCGAATTTCGCGATATCTGGCCAGTTAATATACGGATTGGTCGAGCCCTTCGATTCCTTGATTGAATGTTCGGTAAACCGCTCCGAAAGCATGATCCAGGGCAGTAAGGGCTGGTAGAGTTTCCCTTCGACGGATTCGAGAACAAATGTGGTATTTGCAGTGATGCCGTCAAATTCTGCATAGGCAACCTTCTTTAGATAGGTACGCCTGGACCCATAGAGCACCTGCCCTTTCCGGAACCGGCGAATAAATGCCGGGCCGAGATAGCCGTCGCCAACAGTGCCCCAACGGCGAAGGTGGATGCTCTCCGAGTCCATGTGTTCGCCCGCGATGTAACGTTCGAGCTCGCCGGAGTTGGGATCGACAGTCTCCTTTACGAAAGTAACGACATCGCCAAACCGGACCCGTCTCCATCCCTCCCGGTCAAACAGCGGGAGCCTCGCCCAGTCCGGATTCGGCCGGAGGTCGCCGGGAGCCGGCCCCATAGCGATCATGAGTGGACTCCTTCACGCAGGACACGCCCTTTCCGGGTAATGCGGTAGCGCTGCTTGCTGCTGCGCGGTTTTTCGGGGATGGTCATCTCAACTAGGCCTTCCTGGATGGCCGGCTGCAGATACGCTTTCCTGAAGTGCTCACTGTTTCTCAGGCCGAGGGCATTCTGAAGGTCCCGGCGCGACATCTCATCATCAAGAACCTGGAGAAGTTGCACCACTTCCGTGGTGACTTCCGTGGTGACGTTTGGGGCAAAGAATGTCAGGGTGACGCCACGGCCATCCTCTGACCACCGCGGCAGAGGTAAGCCACGTTCGGTACAGGCCCGCTGGATCATCACGCCGCCACGCCCCATCTTCTCCATGTACCCGCGCAGGTACAGCACGTGCGCAATGTCCGGGTTGCGGAGCACCGAGATGTGCCCCGACGAGAGGCTATCAGGGGTCACCCCTTCGGGAAATTTGCCGGAGTTCCAGATCTCCAGGCGGCTTGAATATACACGGACGACAACCCCTCCGGAGAAATCGCTGTAGTCGCGATGGGCAAAAGCATTGACCAGACCCTCACGAATGGCAGCCGGGGGATAGAGTGGTTCGTCCCGGCGTTTCAGATCGCTCTTGCCAAAGTGTGATACCGTAGGAGTATTCCTCAGAATGAAACTGTATAGGTCTTCCAGCACCGGCACCAACGGTCCCTCAAAGGGTTTCATGTCCTGGTAGGTGTCGTCTGCCCCACCTGTCGCGAAGCAGGCCGCCCGGACCCGGACCTGCGGGTGACGCATCGCGGGATTGGTTCCAAAGAGCACATCACCAGCATTGGTCAGGCGGCCATATCTGGAGACAGCAAGGTCTTCAAGAACCATGACCGGATTTTCGCTGTCACGAAACCGGAACCACGATCTCATACTCACTGCTCTCACCAGGGAATGAACCTCTTCTCTGTCCAGGTCCTCATTTATGTCGGCGGGAGAGAAACGCCGCTCCCATCGATCGGGCTCTACCTGCTTGCGGAGCACCATGTCACGGATGATCTCAACATCGGCTTTCCGGGTGGTCTGGCCTTCACGGAGGTAGATGACGTTCTCAAACGCGTACGGCAGATCCTTGCCGGCCGGCACCTCGACGACGAGCAGTTCCTCCCCCCCAACCTCACGTACCTGAACAGAGACCAGTGCCCCGGGGGAAAGGCCTTGTTGCAGCCCCTGTTCGAGGCTCTTCACCAATTCGCCTGCCGCATCGACACCGATGACCGTCCCCCTCTCATCCACGCCGCAGACAACATAGCCACCTGACGTGTTCAAAAAGCCGCAGACCGCCTGACCGATGACTCCGATATCCTGGCAATCGGACCTGAATTCAACGCTCTGTCCCTCCCCAAGTGACAGGAGTTCTCTAATTGCTTCCATCTTCACGATCGACCCCTCCTGTCCTGGATGGTCCGGGAGACATGGGCACTGTCCCGGAAATTTTCCTTCACGAACACCTCGACTTCCTGGTAGCGCGAAAATTGTGCAGTCGCAAAGAGAGCCGCATCGCCATCGGACCTGAACTTCTGAACCCAGTTACCCTGCCGGTCCCGCAGGGGTCTCTCGGAAAGGATGGCCTCTTCATACATATCGATGACGCGGAGATCATCCAGGATCTGGTTCTTCTCCAGGGAGAGTTCCCCCCGGCCTGCTGCTCCTCCATAGCCAAGGTGACACAGCAACGATCTCGCAAAAACCACATGGTCATGGACAAGGAGCCCGCGCGGTTTGTTCAATACGATGGCCTTCTTCAATTCCTGATGCGTGATAGATAGCCCATCCCCATCTTTTCCGCTTCCATAATGGGGGGTGATTAACCCGAGAAACAGGTCGCAGTCATCTACTGCCGCGATGCAGTTTTCAAAAGCCGAGCGGCTAGAAAAAACGGGAACAGTCCCTCTGTGGGACATCCAGACATCATAACCGAACGCAGTCAAAAGCGTATAAATCCGATCCAGGAGTTCTTCGATACCGTACACGGTGGAGGAAACCATAATCGTGAGTTTCTTATGCTCCTTCATCTTCCCCTCCTGGAACGCCCGGCTTTCTCTCATATTCTGTTGAGAGAATTACGTATAAGGCCTTTCGGGCGTTGTGTGAACTCTCCAACCACGCCGACAACGCATCGGGAAGAGATGCGTTGCCATAAGAACCGGGTTCCTCACAGACCATGCCTGCCGGCTGTGCGACATAGAGCGGGATGCTCAGATTCCCATCGTGAGCACGGATCTCCTCCAGCGTCGCCACGTACGCGAACCCCGGTTCGTCCAAAAACGCTCCGTAAGCCCCGACGATCCGCTCGATGTGCTCATCGGCGAGGAAACTCTGCGCCCGCTCGCGGGTGACTTCATCCACAGCGTTGATGAAGAGAATCTTACCTTCCCTCGCCTTTGGTTTCCTCGTCCGGCAGATCACCACGCACGCCTCCATCGGGGAGTTGTAGAAGAGGTTCGGCCCGAGCCCCAGCACGCACTCGATCAGGTCCGCCTCGATCACCTTACGCCGCATCTCCGCCTCCTCCTGCCGGAAGAGGACGCCATGCGGGAAGAGGATCGCACACCGGCCGGTCTTTGGGTCCATGCTCGCCAGAATGTGCTGCCAGAAAGCGTAGTCGGCACGACCCTGCGGTGGGGTGCCGAAGATATTGCGCCCCCAGGGATCGGCGGCAAAGGCAGAACGGTCCCATTGCTTGATGGAGTACGGCGGATTTGCCAGCACCACATCAAACCGCTGCAGGCGGTCGCCTTCCACGAATTTGGGCTCGGAGAGGGTGTCGCCTCGCGCGATGAAGAAATCCTCGATGCCGTGGAGGAAGCAGTTCATCCGGGCGATGGAGGAGGTCATCAGGTTGCGCTCCTGCCCATAGAGTTTCACGTTGCGCCACTCCAATCCCCGGCGGCGCAGGTGGGCGATGGCAGAGAGGAGCATGCCCCCGGAACCGCAGGTCGGGTCGTAGATGGTCTCGCCCGGCTGAGGCTCCAGCATCTCGGTCATGAGGTGAACGACGGTGCGGTTTGTGTAGAACTCGGCTGCGGTGTGACCTGAGTCGTCGGCGAACTTCTTGATCAGGTACTCGTAGCCGTTGCCGAGCTCGTCCTCGGGCAGATTGGCAATGGTAAGTTCGAGCGAGGAGAAGTGCTCGATGAGGTCGCGGAGCATGGCATCGGAGAGGCGATCTTTGTTCGTCCACTGCGCGTCGCCGAAGATGCCGTAGAGCTTGTCGGGGTTCGCTGTCTCGATCGCCCGCATGCCGGCCTGGATGACCTGCCCGACGTCCCGTGCGGCCTTCCGCACTTCACGCCAGTGTGCTTCGGGCGGAATCTGGAACCGGTGGTTCTCCGGGAAGGCGGCGAAATCAACATCCCCGCCTGATTCCGCAAGTGCCGTTTGTGTCTCTTCATCATAGACATCGCAGAGGCGCTTGTAGAAGAGCAGCGGCATGATGAACTGCTTGTAGTCGCCGGCATCGATGGTTCCGCGGAGGAGCACGGCCGCCCCCCAGAGATAAGATTCGAGCTGCTGCTGTGTGATGCGGACGGTCACGGCATCTCCCTCCCGGTAAGCAGGGCGCAGCCCGTATCAGTAATACGGTGCTTCTGATTGCTGCTTCTGGGTTTTTCCGGGATGGTCATCTCGATCAACCCGATCTGCATTAACGGTTTCAGCACGGAGTTCCTGAACCTGGTTCGACTCGCCCTGCCGACCACACCTATGAGTTCGGAGATGGACCTCTCCGTCACGCAGGCACGCAGCACTTCAACCTGGTCCCCGCTTAGTCCCCACTTGGTCCCCACCCGGTTCGCGGATTCAACATTTGCCCGGATACCCCGGTGGGAACTGACGAACAGACCCGGTCTCGTCATGACAGCAGGCCCTCCCGTTTCAGAATAGCGATGAGCCTCTCCTCCGCCGCAAACGCCGCCTCAGCACTCTCCCGAAGCTGCTGGAGCGCCTCTTCAACGGTCGGCACCTCCTCTTCGACTATCGGCTCGACATAGCGGGGAATATTCAGGTTATAATCATTCGATGCGATCTCCTCAAGCGTCACCACCCGGGCAACCCCTTCCACATCTGCAAAGTCCTGATACCACCTGTAAATGCGGTCGGCATGCTCGGGAAGCAGCTCGTTCTGGGCGCGGTCGGTCTTGTACTCCTTCGAAGCATCGATAATAAGCACCTTGTTTCTCCGATCCCCGGCTTTGCGCTGGCGGAAGACGAGGATACAGGCAGCGAGGCCGGTGCCGTAGAAGAGGTTCGGACCAAGGCCGATCACAGCTTCGAGAACGTCCATGCCAAGAATCTTCTTCCGGATTGCTCCCTCTTTCCCCATGCGAAAGAGCACCCCGTGCGGCAGCACAACCGCCATGCGACCGGTTTTGGGCGCCATTGATTTGATCATGTGTTGCACCCAGGCGTAGTCACCGCTCTTCGCTGGCGGCATCCCGGCGAAGTTGCGGCCGAAAGGATCGCTCACCCAGACCTCCTCGCCCCATTTTTCCAGGGAGAATGGAGGATTCGCGATGACGCAATCGAAGGTAGCGAGATTGTCGCCCGAGAAGAACGCCGGGTGGCGGAGGGTGTCGTCACGCACGATCTGAAAGTCTTCCGCACCGTGCAGGAACAGGTTCATCCTGGCAATGGCCGAGGTGGTGAGGTTCCTCTCCTGACCGAAGAGCTTGCCCCAGAGCAGCCGGCCGTCGCCGTGAGCCTCTCGCACGTGGTGGATGGCCTCAAGCAGCATGCCCCCCGTTCCGCAGGCCGGGTCGTAGATGGTCTCACCCTCGTGCGGGTCGAGAATGTCGATCATCAGCCGGACTACCGAGCGCGGTGTGTAGAACTCCCCTGCCTTCTTGTTCGTGAGGTCGGCGAACTTCTTGATGAGATACTCGTAGGACTGGCCGAGGATGTCGGCCTTTGCCGCCTGGTTCCCGAGATTGATCCGGGAAAAATGCTCGATAAGGTCGCGCAGCAGGGCATCGGAGAGGCGGTCTTTGTTCGTCCACTGCGCGTCGCCGAAGATGCCGTAGAGGGTTTCCGGGTTGGCTGTTTCAATGCAGCGCATCGCTTTCTGGAGGGCCTGCCCGACGTTTGTCGTTACCGTGCGGACATCGTTCCAATGACATTCCTGGGGGATCTGGAACCGGTAGTTCTGCGGAAACCGGGCGTATTCCTCATCGCCTCCGGATTCTGCAAGGGCTGCCTGATACTCCTCATCATGTACATCGGAGATTCGTTTGAAGAAGAGGAGCGGGAAGATATAGGTCTTGAAGTCGGCCGCATCAACAGGCCCGCGCAGGATGTTTGCGGCTTCCCAGAGGTGTGATTCAAGTTGAGTGAGGGAGACTGTTGCGGTGTTCATGATGTGACCTCTAGAGAAGTAGTGCAAGCGGATACGGAAGGGACATGGCGGCGATTTATCTGCTGTATAAGCTGTCTTTGCCTCCCCTCTCTGCTTATTTCAACACGTTAAATATCAATTTTGGGTGGGAGTATATTAACCTACCATTTTTGTATTCAAGATCTGCAGGAGTTTTTTCGATTAATACGCCCGCTCAGCGATCATTATAATCCAGATAAAGAGGGCAACCACGATGTGTCTGCACATGCATTTTTCTGGATGTGGGGTATGCCCCTGTCGTTCAGGATGTCATGACGGGGGAATGACCCTTTTGATGGGTTGAGGCTTATGAGATCTCCCAGGTAAACAGCGGGATAGAGTAACGTAGCCGACGTCTTAGCATAGGATGGCAGGGAGAGATGCTGCACGACCCCAGGTGTAGGAAGAGGTCGGGAAACGTGACCTGTGGTGGATTGAATAGGTATGGTGCGCCAGCGGCAAAACAGAGCAAAACGGGGGCTTAAGGAATTGAAACAGAGGTTAAAATATGCCCCCACCCGGATTTGAACCGGGGACAACCAGATCTTCAGTCTGGCGCTCTCCCAGTCTGAGCTACAGGGGCTTTCTGCCTAACAATGTAGTCGTTCGTTCCTAATAAATTCTGTGCTCCCCGGGCGGGCAGC
>JAAYND010000044.1 GCA_012521035.1 Methanomicrobiales archaeon | reverse complement strand
GGTGCAACGCCTGCGCAAAGCTCAACCGGTGTATACAGCGGGACTACATGGACTACGTCCACGACCGGATCATAGAGGCCGACTGCATCATACTCGCATCCCCCATATACTGCATGGGGCTTACCGCGCAGGCGAAGGTGCTTGTCGATCGCTCGCAGGTCTTCTGTACCCGGAAATATACCCTCCGCCTCCCGGTCGTCCCACCGGAGCGCAAAGGAAAGCGGGTCGGGATCTTCATATCGACCGCCGGGCAGACCTGGGAGAACGTCTTTGATGCGGCGATCCCCTCGGTGAAGTGCTTCTTCAACGTCATCGACGTCCGGGAGAAGGATACCAGGTACCTGATGATAAACGGCGTCGACGAGAAGGGCGCGATCGACCGGCATCCCACCGCCCTGCAGGATGCGGAGGCCCTCGCCGGCGAGGTCATAGCGCACCTGCGGGAGGTAGGGGTTACATGACCGGGGCTATAAAAGTTCTCGGTATATCGGGGAGTCCCCGGCGGCACGGGAACACCGAGACCCTGCTCGATGCTGTCCTTGAGGGGGCCCGGGAGGCCGGCGGAGAGGTCGAGAAGATCGTCCTCGGGTCGCTTGATTATACCTCGTGCCGGGGGTGCAACGTCTGTCACCGGACCGGGGAGTGTATCATCCACGACGAACTCACACCGATATTTGACGCGATCGCCGCCGCCGACGTCCTGGTCGTCGCATCCCCCATATACTCAATGGGGATCACGGCGGAGCTAAAAGGCCTGATCGACCGCACCCAGTACATCTGGGCGCGCAAGTTCATCTTAAAGACCCTCTACTACACAAACGAGCATATCAGGCACCGCAAGGGGATCTTCGTATCGACCGCCGGCCTCGGGTGGGAGAACGTCTTTGACGCGGCGTTCCCTGCTATCACCGCGTTCTTCAACACGACGGGGTTTGAGTACTGGGATAACGTCATAGCAAACGACCTGGACCATTACAACGGTATTCGAGGCCACCCCACCGCGCTCGCCGAGGGGCGGGCGAAGGGGCAGAAAGTGGTCAACCTTCTCCGGGAGAGGCAGGAGCACGGTAGTTCCCCGCCCGCAGCTTGAAATAGGGAGATCCACGCAGTAGTTGCAGGTGACCCGGAGGATTATCACGAATTTTCTCGACGGCTACGACGATCCTCGTAGCGGTCTTGCGAGGGAGTTGTTTCAGGTTTTCGAGGGCTTTTTCGGTCCAGATTACCGTGTAGGGCATTCAAACAAGCCCCAGCTTCTGCCTCAACTCTTCCGTCGTATAAACTCTCCCGGCCTATATCCGCAATTGCCTCCTCAATATCACGGATATCTTCCTCCGTTAAAATCAATCTTTCCAGCATGAAGAGGGGTCGGCGCCCTCTCTCCCTCCATCCACTTCGCCTCCGCCGGCACTCCCGCAGGCGCCCCTGCTGCATACCTCGTCGTGAAACCTCCGGCACTCCTGCTCGATACGGTTGAGATCGCCCATGGTGGATGTGGTACCGGGCGAGTATATCCGCGTGCTCACAAGTGAATGTGGCAATCCCCTCAAGGAGGGACAAGGGGTCCGCCCCCGGAAACCCTGCGCTGCGCCGGCCCGGCCGGGAACACCATCAATGCCGGGAGAAGTTTTTCTCTCCAGATAACTATTCGGGGCGCCCGATGAACCCCCGTTGGTATGAAGGGTGCCCTGAATAGTTACAAAAGATCTTTTTATTGGGCTGATAGTTACCGAAGCATTTTAATAAGACGTTGACGATCACTCTCATCTGTAACAAGCTGTAAAATATTTCTTCCGAGAACCAGAAGGACACATATGTGACTTCCACCAGAACCCCGGGAACCATTTTCGAAGCGCCGCCGGAGTACCGGATACTTGACGATCTCGATGACTGGTACCTCCTGGTCAGTGAGGACTGCAAAATAATCTGGGCAAATCAGGCTTTCCGCCACATCACCGGAGTGTTTGAGGGCGATCTCGGGCAGATTGTCCACGCACTCAGGGGGAGTGGGGATCCCATCTCAAGGATCCTCATGGCATCCGGGGATGGCGATGAGATTCCAGGATTTGAGTGCTGGGTCCAGGGCCTGGACGGGGGTGAGCGACTCTGCCTCTGCTCAGGCCGGAAAACATCGTCAGATGAGGGCTGGTTACTGCGGTTCCAGACCGTTCCAGGCATCAGGGACTGGGAGAAGTTCATCGAGTACACCGGGGCGGCGACGATCCTCATCGAGGATGGCGGCACCATATCGGCTGCGAACACCGGGTTCGAACACCTCTCTGGGTACTCCCGCGAGGATATCATCGGCATAAAGCAGCTGACTGATTTCGTCGCCTTCCGGGATGAGCGCCGGCGTCTCATGGGGTATCATGCCCTCCGGCGGCGTGACCCTGCGGCCGCGCCGGGAAACTACTCCTTCTCGTTCATCGACCGGTCCGGGAACATCCATATCGTCGAGGTCACCATCGGCATGATCCCGGGGGTAAACCGATCGATGATGTCGCTCATCGACGTGACCGCGCGGAAGCGCGTCGAGGAAGCGCTCCAGAAGAGCGAAGAACGGCTGAACCTTGCGTTCACGGCCGCAAACGATGGACTGGTCGACTGGGATCTCACCACCGGGGCGATATTTTGCAGTCCGCGCTGTTTCACGATGCTCGGCTATGAACCCGGGACGGCCATGCCGACGACCTCCTCGCTCCTCTCGATCGTCCACCCCGATGACCGCGATCACCTGGAGGAAGGGCTCGCCGGCATGGTCACCGGAGAGCGTAGCCGCCTTAACGTAGAGTTCCGGGCGCGGTCAGCATCCGGAGAATGGATCTATCTCCTGGGTCGACTCAAGGTGGTCAGGCGGGATCGGGATGGGACGCCACTCCGGATCGCGGGGACGTACTCCGATATCACGGAGAGGAAGGAGGCTGAGAGAGAGCTCCTGATACGGGGTATGGCGATGGAGTCGTCGCTCACCGGCATCGTCCTCGCCGACCTCGATGAGAGAATCATCTACGTCAACCATACCTTCCTCGCCATGAACGGGTGGGAACAGGATAAGGATATCATCGGAAAGCCGGTCTCGATCCTCTGGGCCGACCAGGAGGAGGGAGGGCGAGTCCAGGAGGAGGTACTCCGGAGCGGCGCCTGGTCCGGGGAGGTGGCGACCCGGCGGCGGGATGGTGCTATCCGCACCCTGCAGCTTGCTATCTCCACCGTCACCGACGAATCAGGCAAAGCACTCTGCCTGATGGGCTCCGGGATCGATATAAGCCAGCAGAAGGAGGCTGAACGGGATATCCGGATCCGCGATATGGCCATAGCATCCTCGCTCAATGCGTTCACGATCGCCGACCTCGATGGCCGCCTGACTTACGTCAACCAGGCGTTCCTCTCCATGTGGGGCTACGCCTCGGGGACCGAAGTTCTCGGGCGCTCGATCACCGGGTTCTGGCAGGATGAGACGGCTGCCGGGGATGCTCTCCAAACGCTCCTTGACTCCGGCAGGTATGTCGCTGAACGGACCGGGAAGCATCGGGATGGCACAGGGTTTTATGCTATGTACTCCGGGAACATGGTCACGGATGAGGCCGGGGCTCCGATCTGCCTCACGGCCTCGATCGCAGATATAACCGACCTGAAGCGGGCCAAAGAGGAGATCCAGACACGTAACAGGGAGCTCTCAATCTTAAACCAGATCATCAGCGAACTGACGGCCGCGGCCGATATCGATGAGGCGCTGGAGGGCGTGCTCGCGACAACCATCAACCTCCTCGATCTCGCGGGCGGCGGGATCTACCTGGTCAAACTGGATCAACAGAGCGCGCGGCTCGTCTGCACGCAGAATCTGCCGGAAGACTTCCCCGGGCATGTGTATATCCCCGATATCACCGCACCCCCGTATGCAGATGTCTTCGTGGATGGAAACGCCGTCTTCTCCTGCGGCTCCGGGGAGAACAATTTGCCTCCGTATGCCGCCATCCCTATCGTGGCACCCGGGGGGGTTATCGGATCGTTGAATCTGTTACGCCATGGCCGCAAAGGGTTCACCGGTGCCGACCGACCCCTCCTCATGGCGATCGGTAAGGGAATCGGGCGTTCGATCGAGCGCACATTGCTGATCCAGCAGCTTGAGAAGGCGCAGCGTGAGGCAAACCTCTACCTCGATATCCTCAGCCACGATATCAGGAACGCGGAGAACATCTCAGGCCTCTACATCGACCTCCTCATCGATGCGATCGATGGGGAGGCAAAGGGATATGCGCAGAGAGTCCGGAGTAGCATAAGGAAGAGTGTCGAGATCTTACGGAACGTCTCGACGATCCGGCGGATCCACCATGAATCGACCTCGCTTGTGCCGATCAGCCTTGATAGGGTGATACAGGAAGAGATCGGAGATTTTTCTGAGATCGCATTCCACTATGATGGAACGGATCTCATGGCCATGGCAGACCCGCTCCTCACCGAGGTCTTCACGAACCTCATCGGGAACGCCGTCAAGTTCGGAGGGTCGGCGGTCGAGGTCACCATCAGGGTAGAGGAGAGCGGCGACGAGCTCCTGGTATCGGTCGAGGATACCGGACCGGGAATTCCTGACGAGACGAAAGAGGCCGTGTTCATGCGATTCGGGAAGAACATGAACCAGAAGAGCGGCCAGGGTCTCGGTCTCTACATTACCCGGATGCTCATCGAGCGTTACGGCGGCCAGATCCGGGTCGATGACCGGGTGCCAGGCCGCTCAGAGTGTGGCGCGGCGTTCCGGTTCACCCTGAGACGAGCCTGAGACCCGGGGATATCAGAAGAACGACAGGATGAGAGCCCCGACGGAGGCGGCCATGAGCAGCGCAAACACGACCGGATTCCAGGCGAGGATCTTGCGGCCGTCAAGAACGCTGACCGGGAGCATGTTGAACGTCGCGATCATGGCGTTGACCCGGAGACCGATGAGACCCACGGTGCCGATGAGCCCTCCGCTAAAGAGTATGAGGAGCGCGAACGGTATACAGAGGACGAGGTTTGTGATCGGTCCTGCCGCCGATATCTTGCCGTTCTCACTCCGTGTCACGTTCCCGTAGATGTATGTCGCACCCGGCGCCGCAAAGACGATATGCACAAGCGCCGCCATCACCACGGCGACGAGGAGCATCATGTTATCCTTCTGAAACTCCGCCCAGTAACCGTAGCGCATCGCGGCGAACTTGTGCGCCAGCTCGTGGAGGACGAAGGCGACCCCTACCG
>JAAYND010000043.1 GCA_012521035.1 Methanomicrobiales archaeon | reverse complement strand
CCGCTCCAGCTCCGGCAGCGGCCGGGCGTACCGCTCATCGAGTTCCTTCACCCGGCCGGCGAGCCCCTGCGCCAGGCGCTGCACCTCACCCTCGATCGCGGCCTGGATCGAGGCAAACCACTTATCCTCCACAATGAGCCTCTTGATCTCGTCCTCCGTGAGGGTCGCGTACCGGGCGAGCACCCGCTCATCAAGGCCGGCCTCTGCATCCCTGACTGCCCGCCTCGCGCGCGCCTCTGCATCGATCAGGGCCAGGGCCTCCACGAGAGCCTCGCGCTCCTCGGCAAACCCCGGATCCCCTCCAACCACTTTCAGCCGGTCGCTCACCGTCTTTTTTGTCACCCGGCCGCTCTCGCTCACCGCATCCTCAAGCAGCCCCTCTTCCCCGGCATTCTCCTCGATGAACTCCTCAAGGTCGCGGGAGGCGCCCTCCTGCAGCCCCACGAGTTCATCGACCGCCGCCCGGTCCGCGGCGAAGTAGCGGTCAACGACCAGGGCCGGCGGGACCAGGTCCATCCTGTACTTCTGCCGGCCTATGACGAGATCCGGCACCTCCCGGATCTTCCTCACCCCGTTCTCGATGACCCCGCGCGGCTTCGCACCCGCTATCCACCCCTCCGCTATGATGAGGTCGATGTCGTCCTGCATCGTGCTGGCCCAGTGGTCCATCAGGCACTGGTAGACGTCGTACTTCTCAAGGAGTGGGAGGTCGGCGAACCGCGCGAGCAGATCCTCTGAGAGGGTGCGGATGACCTCCCGGGGGCTTGTGCCAGGACCAACATCCCTGAGAAGCCCCTCGTGCGCCGCCCGCCACTCGCGAAAGATGCCAGCGACGCGGTCAGAGTATGCCAGAAAGTCCGGGTGGGCGAGGACCGTCGCTCTGACATCGCCGGGCGCGGTCCCGGGCTCCAGGTAGCCGGGCCGGCCATCTGGCGTAAAGAGTGCGTCCCGGAGCGTCGGGAAGACCGACCAGTAGGGCTGCAGCGCATCGACGTCCCGCTCAGGGATCCCCCCGTGCAGGTGGGCGCCGAGGTCGTGGATATCCTCTGGCTCGCTTGAGTCGATGTAGCGCGGGATGTTCAGGTTATAGTCGTTTGCACTGCTCGCGATCTCCGTGACCGGGACCATGCGGGAGTAGCGGGGCACCTCGATCCGGTTGTTGAAGACGTCCACGATCTTTCGGATATCCTGCGAACGGAGCCGGTTCTTGTTCCCGTCCTTCACAAACCCCTTCGAGGCGTCGATCATGAATATCCCCGTCCGGGCATGGGCGTTCTCCTTATCGATGACGATGATGCAGGCCGGTATCCCGGTACCGTAGAAGAGGTTCGGGGGGAGACCGATGATCCCTTTGATGAATCCCTGCCGGACCAGGTTCCGCCGGATATCGCCCTCCCGGTGACCCCGGAAGAGCACACCGTGCGGGAGGATGATCGCGCCCTTCCCGGTGCTCTTCAGAGACGCGATCAGGTGGAGGAGGAACGCATAGTCGCCGTTCTTCGCCGGCGGGATGCCGTACTCAAACCGCCCGAACTCGTCACTCTCCGGGTCGAGGCCGCTCGTCCAGGCCTTGGAAGAGAAGGGAGGATTTGCAACCGCAAAGTCAAACTTCTTCAGGCTCCCGTCGGGATCCTTGAAGTACGGGTTTGCGAGCGTATTGTCGCGCCAGATCTCGGCACCCGGATGATTATGGAGGAACATATTCATCCGCGAGAGGGCCCAGGTGGCGTTGTCCATCTCCTGGCCGTATATCGATATCCCCCGGGGAGCCTCATCGGCCGCCTTGAGGAGGAGGGAGCCCGACCCGCTGGCAGGGTCGTAGAGGGTCTGGTCCTGGCGCGTATCAGGGCCGATGCCGATCACCTTCGCGATGACCCGGGAGACCTCGGCCGGCGTGTAGAACTCCCCCTTGCTCTTCCCCGACTCGGTGGCGAAGTGCCGCATCAGGTACTCGTAGGCGTCGCCGAGCAGGTCGTCGCCCTCGGCGCGGTTTGCCCGGAGGTCAAGCCCCTCAAATATCGCCACGAGACGGGAGAGGCGGTCCTGCATCTCTTTTCCCCTCCCGAGCTTCGCCTCGTCGTTGAAGTTCGCCTGGTCGATGACGCCCCTGAGATCGTTTGCTTCCGCGAGCCTGCCGATGATCTTGTTGATCCCATCGCCGATCTCCTTGTCGCCCTTCAGTTCCACCATATCGGCGAAACCTCCACCCTCAGGCACCACGATGACCGCGTCCTCCCGTCCAGCGTACCTGTCGGAGACGTACTTCACAAACAGCAGCGTGAGGATGTAGTCCTTGTACTGCGAGGCATCCATACCACCACGGAGCTCATCGCAACTGCTCCAGAGGGAGCTATAGAGTTCAGATTTCTTGATCGCCATTGGTTCCTCGTTATGTTTTGCCCCCGCCGGGCGGGAGGTATTCCGGCATACCGGTAGATCCACCGAACACCAACAAAGCCTGAGTATGATTCAATTCGACTACACGAATGTTAACGCTTTTGCTAATAGCGCTCGGCCGGCTATCGGGATGGATTCCACACTATCATATCTACCAGCAGAAGGATAGCTCCCGGGCCCGGGAATATAGTCCCTCCCGTAACAGTTTGGACGCATGCTCATGACCCGACTCTTCTCTCCGCCACTAACTTCTCAAATGCCTCTGCGATCACGGTCATCAGGTACT
>JAAYND010000042.1 GCA_012521035.1 Methanomicrobiales archaeon | reverse complement strand
GATGCCGTCGAGGAGAACGTCGTCCTCAGGGCACCGACGATCAACGAGGTTGTGATAGCGATGGAGATGGGCACCGCTGACGCCGCGCTCCTCACGCTCGATATCATCAACCACGAGACGATGGATACCATCGACCTCCCGCAGGAGGACGGCCTCACCCTCATCGTCCCGGTAGGCCCGACCACCTTCACAAAGCAGCCGGATGCTGCAGGGAAGTTCGTCGAGTTCGTCACATCCGATGAGGGGAAGGCGATATTTGCAAAGCACGGGTTCCCGACATACCCTGACCCGAAGTACGAGGGAATTAAACCATGACAGAGAATAAAGAATTCACATGCAGGGCTATCGGTATAGCCCGTACACCATTTTCCGACCCGACCGCGACCCCGATCCAGGGCATATTTGCCACTGCACGGGGGACTGTGGAGATCTACCCGGAGTATCAAGAAGGACTCATAGCGCTTGAGGGGTTCTCCCATATCATCCTCATCTACCGGTTCCACCGGGCTGCCGGCGAGGAACTCAGCGAGCAACCGCTCATCGACGGTGCCGAGACGCACGGGATATTCGCGACCCGGCACTTCAACCGCCCGAACCGGCTCGGTATATCGGTCGCCAGGGTTATTGCGATCGAGGGGGGACAGATCTCCATAGAGGGTGCTGATCTCCTCGACGGGACGCCGATCCTCGATATCAAGCCCTACATCCCCGGGTTTGACTGCGCCGCGGACGCAACATCCGGCTGGGTGACACCCGGGCACATCGAGCAGATCCGCCGGCAGAGCGGGTCGTTCTAGGCTGGTCGGTCGTGCCTCAGAAGCGGGACACCCTCCCCCGACTATCTGTTTTTAAGGCGTTCTTCCTCGCAGTCCTCTTCGCTATCGCCACCTACATGGTCGTCGTCATCGTCGGCCTCATGGTCTACCCGCCGCTCCCGGCCCTCATGGAGAGCCTCACCTCGCCTGAGATCCTCTTTGCAATCAGGCTCTCGCTCATCACATCGATTATCTCGACCACCCTCTGCGTCGTCGCCGCGATCCCGGTCGCCTACTCCCTCGCCCGGTTCTCGTTTCCGGGAAGGAGGTTCATAAACACCATATTCAACATACCGCTCGCCCTCCCGCCGCTCGTCGCGGGCGTGGCGCTGCTCATATTCTACGGTCCCTCAACGTTCGGGCAGATGCTCTCGGCCGCGGGGCTCGATATCATATACACACCGCTCGGGATCATCGTCGCGCAGTTCTTCGTCAACCTCCCCTACATGGTCAGGGTCACCCGGTCGGCTTTTGAATCGATCAACACCCGCTACGAGCACGTCGCAAGAACGCTCGGATGCACCGAATGGGGGGCGTTTCGCCAGGTCACCCTACCCCTCGCACGGGGCGGCATAGCCGCCGGTCTCGTCATCACCTGGTCAAAGTCCATCGGTGAGTTCGGCGCGGTCCTCATGCTCGCGGGGGCCACCCAGATGAAGACCGAGACCCTGCCGATCGCGCTCTTCCTGAACATATCGACGGGAGACCTCGACCTCGCCATCGCGGCATCGGTCATCCTGATCGTCATATCGGTGGCATCGCTCCTTATCTTTGAGCGCTACACCGACGGCCGGGGGATATTCTGATGCTCGACGTCAGGGGTCTATCCCTCTCCCTCGGGGAGTTCACCCTGAATGGCGTGGACATGACCGTCGGCGCCGGGGAGTACTTCATCATACTCGGTCCGACGGGTGCGGGAAAGACGATCCTCCTTGAGACGATAGCGGGGATATACACGCCTGAAGCAGGATCGATATCCCTCGACGGCCGGGATATCACCCGCACCGACCCGAAGGACCGGGGGATCGGCATGGTCTACCAGGACTACATGCTCTTTCCCCACCTGACTGTGGAGGAGAATATCGGGTTTGGCCTCCTGCAGAAGAAGGTGGAGGCCGGCCGGATCCGGGAGGTGGTCGGTGAGACCGCAGACCTGCTCGGCATCGGCCACCTTCTTTTGCGCTCCCCGGAGACGCTCTCGGGCGGCGAGCAGCAGCGGGCCGCGATCGCGCGGGCTCTTGTCCTCCAGCCCCGCGTCCTCCTCCTGGACGAACCGCTCTCCGCGCTCGACGCCGCCACGCGCGACCGTCTTCGGAGGGAACTCAAGTCCGTCCACCTGGCGACCGGGACGACGGTCGTCCATATCACCCACCACTTCGAGGATATCTTCGCCCTCGCTGACCGGGTGGCGGTGATGCAGGATGGAAAGATCGCCCAGACCGGAACACCGGATGAGGTCTTCAGGAAGCCGGCAACCGAGTTCGTTGCGGCCTTCACCGGCATGGAGAACGTCTTTTACGGCGTATCGAGGGTCAGGGGCGGGGAGGCGACGATCGATCTCGGCGCGATCACCCTCCGGACCGTCACCGCGGTCGAGGGGGATGTCTGCGTCGGTATCCGGCCCGAGGAGATGATCGTCTCACGGGAGGCGTTTGAGTCGAGCGCCGTGAACGCCTTCTCAGGAAGGGTGACCGAGATCCAGCGAAACGGTATATTCTCGCGGATCGTCATAGACGCCGGCATCCCCTTCGTCGCCGTCCTGACCCGGCAGAGCGTCGCCCGCCTCGACCTCGCCGAGGGGGAGCAGGCCCATGTCACGTTCAAGGCCTCGGCGG
>JAAYND010000041.1 GCA_012521035.1 Methanomicrobiales archaeon | reverse complement strand
CAGAATCGAGCGCGACGAGCCGGAGGTCCTCTGCCGACCGAACCCCGATACCGAGTTCCACCGCCCGGGCGATCTGGTCCATAGCAAATATCCGGCCCCGCATCACATCCGGCGTCGAGCCATAGAGCCTGAGCAGGGCGATGGCGGCGGCATCGAGGGCGACCCGGTCGGTGCTCGCGAGCATGACCCCGGGCCCGATCAGGTCGCCCCGCTCAGGCCCCCCGGTTGAGAAGCCTGCGGTCGCGTCCATGATGGTACCGTCGCAGGGGCAGAACTTGTTCACCTCAGCGATCATCCGACGCTGGTACGGCGAGGAGTGGAGCTCGGCCATGTAGTTGTAGCCATCCTCCGGATCCTCCGCTGCAACAGCCCCGACGAGGTTCTTCAGGGAGAGGGAGACGTGCCCGCCGAACCGGTGGGTCTTCAGGCAGCAAGTCTGGATCACCACATCCGCCTCACGGAAGAACCGCGCGACCAGGAACCCCCGCTTCCAGTGAAGGCCGGCCGAAGGTATCGCTTCCCAGCCCTCCCGGGGAAGATCGTCGAGCACCACCACCTCTGCACCCGCCCGCTCCGCCACCCTGGCAGCGCCACGGTTCGCGAGCACTACCTCCGTCTCCCCCATACCGCTCCTCTCAGCAAGCCTGACCCTCCGGGCGCCGGCATCGAGGATCTCTTCGAAGATCGCCTCAAGGGTATCGAGGTGGGTCGTCGCGGGGAAGGGGTCGTCACTGTTGAAGTTTGCCTTGACCGCGACCTCTCTCTCCTCGAGGGGAGGAGCGACCTCGCGCCAGAGCGCCTCTACGGCGTGGTAGCGATCCGATGCATCGATGACGTAGACTTCGGAGGCTGCTGGTGATGCCATGCGCGCAGAGTCTCCGCCAACCTATAAAAATATACGCCGCTCCGGAGCCGGTTCTGCTTAAGACGATAGATCCGGGGTTAGAGTCACCGGGATGGATGGCCGGTCGATCGTGCCGGCATCCGGAGCAGATCCCTGGAGGGAGGGAGGTGCGCCTTACACCGTCCCGTAGGTCGTCGTCCGCTGCCGGAGCACCCGCCCGAGGTCCTCGGCGATCCGTTGCATCTCGCCAGGATCCAGGTAATCGGCACCCTCACCGCCGGCATCGACGGAGACGTCATCGCAGAACATCGTCCCCCCGAGGTCGTCTGCTCCCGCGAGGAGAGCAATCTCAGCCATCTTCGTCCCCACCTTCCCCCACGAGACCTGGATATGGTCGAAGTTATCGAGGAAGAGTCGGGCGACCGCGATCAACAGTATATCCTCCCTGCCGGTCGCTCCCGCCGGCGCGAGTCCCGCGCGGTAGAGGGCGGTGTTCTCGTGGAGGTATGAGAGGGGCACGAGTTCGGTGAATCCCCCGGTATCGTCCTGGATCTCGCGGAGTATACCGAGATGTCGGGCCCGGTCCTCCACCGATTCACAGGATCCATACATTATCGTCGCGGTCGAGCGGACGCCAAGGTCATGCGCCTCCCTGATGATACGGACCCAGGTCGCCGTATCGCACTTTCCCGGGCAGATCACCCGCCGGACGCTGTCAACCAGGATCTCGGCCGCCGTCCCCTGGAGGGTTCCAAGACCGGCCTCGCGGAGTCGCTCGATCGCCTCTGCGGTCGAGACACCGCTCTGCCTCGCCGCCCAGGCGATCTCGTCCGGGCTTGCTGTGTGGATATCCACACCGGGCGCAACCTCCCGCACAGAGGATATGAGATCGGTATAGGAGTCGAGCGTGTAATCGGGGTGCACCCCCGAGAGGAGGCAGATCTCGGTGACGTTGCGTGCCACCGCCGTCAGCGCCTTCTCACGAATGGTCAGGGGGTCGTCATAGAACGCTCCCGGCGCATCGGCCCGCCGGCCGAATCCGCAGAACCCGCAGAGGTTCTTGCAGATGTTGGTGACGTGGATGTTCTGGTTCCGGACGTAGGTGACGACATCACCTACTTTTCGCTCCCGGAGCTCGTCCGCGGCGGCGGCGATATCCCAGACATCCCGGTTGCGGGTCTTGAGGAGCCGCACCGCCTCCTCCTCGGTGAGGCGGTGACCGGCGAGCGTATCGTTGAGCAGGTCATGCAATGAGTACGGCATCGTAGAGAACTCTATTAGAGTCCGGATTTATTCGTCTTTCCTTTTCCACCGCACAAACACCAGGTCATGGATGATGACGATGACGATGACAAGGATCGCGAACTCAACGACGTGCAGGGGCAGATAACCGATGAGCGGCACTGCAAAGAGGGCTTTTCCGACGATCCACTCCTTCTTTACCGGTTCAACCACCCCGACACCCGGGATCCTGAGGTTACCCTGGTCGATATAGGGATTGTTGTCCCCCTGGGTGATGTAGCCACCGTGCGGGTCTCTGTAGTACTCGCCGAGTATTGACTGCTCGATGGTGGCGGTATCGGCGTAGATCATCGCGCGGTGAATGATCGGGTGGACAGAATCCACGCCGTTTGGCCGGTAGATGATCACATCACCAAAGTCCCCGAAAGACCGGTACCCGGTCCGTAGCCCTTCATCGCGGGTTATCAACCCCCCGAACCGGTCTTCATCCACGACAAGCACAAGGTCGCCGACGTTCATGTTCGGGACCATGCTCTCAGACTCGATCGTGACCACGGCGGGCCAGGTGCCGGCGACGATGTAGAGGGCGAGAGCGATGCCCCCCACGACCGCGACGACCCAGAGGAGGTCCCGGGCGAGGGAGACGGCTATATGTTCGCTTGTCCGGAATGCCTGAAGGGTCGATGCTGCGCGTTGCAGCCAGGTGGTATCCGCCATTTGCTGTCATGAGGGTACTGTTTCTATATACATAGAATCTCCGGCAGAGAACCCGGGTGAAAAGATAAACCCATATTACCAGGGGGCAAATATCATGAGACCATGCTCGCCAACGCCGAGATCGTACGCCGGTTCCTGGAGCTCAAGCACCAGGTCCACCCCGACGTGGTGAGTTACATCAGGGAGCAGGACGATCCCTCGCTCATCGACCGGATCGCCGCCTCGGTCCCTGACGGCACCCTCGTCATATCGGCGGAGCATATACCGGGGCTGAAGAAGGTCAGGGACGGGACCAGATTCCTCGCAAACCCGGAACTTGAGGTCATCGTGGGAAGCGCCGGGACCACGGGGAGCGTCACCGGCCATGAGGATGCGGTCCACTACTTCCGGGACCGCTACAACCAGCTCGCCTCGATGATCCGGGGCAGGATGACCGCGATGCCGATCGAGGCGCTGGCAAAATCCCCGCACCGCTACCGCGACGAGGAGTGCAGCATCATCGGTATGGTGGCCGAGACCCGGACGACCGCTAAAGGGCACCGGCTCGTCGACCTGGAAGACCCCACCGGATCCATACGTGTTCTCTTCAATAAAGGGAGGGACGAGTCTTTCTCGGAGGCAGAGAGGATCCTCCCCGATGAGGTGCTCGGGGTCAGGGGAAAACTCTCAAACGATGGCGGGATCCTCTTTGCCGACCAGCTCTCCCGCCCGGATATCCCCATCAACCACGCTCCGTTCAGGAGCGATCGGCCGGGAAAGGCGGTCATGATATCAGACGTCCATGTCGGGAGCGACACCTTCCTCGATGAGGCATGGAACCGGTTCGCCGACTGGCTCCAGGACTCCGACGCCGCATACCTCCTGATCGCAGGCGATCTCGTCGATGGCATCGGGATCTACCCGGGGCAGGAGAACGAGCTGACGATCAAGAACATCTATGAGCAGTACGACGTCTTTGCGGAGATGCTCCGTGACCTTCCATCGAGGATCCAGATCGTTGTCATACCCGGGAACCACGATGTCGTCAGGATGGCCGAGCCACAGCCGGCGATCCCGGCAGAGTTCACCGCGAAGTTCCCGGCAAACTGTACCCTTGCCGAGAATCCCTGCCTGCTGAACCTTCAGGGTGTCCGGGTTCTCATGTACCACGGACGGTCATACGATGATATGATCGGGCTCATCCCCGGGGCGAGTTACGAGCGGCCCGGGGAGATCATGGACGAGATGCTGAAACGCCGGCTGCTCGCCTCCCCCTACGGCATGCGCACCCCCATCGCTGCCATGAAGACCGACCGGCTTGTGATCGATCCCCTCCCGGAGATCCTGCTCACCGGCCACGTCCATATCTGCGGCATCACCCGTTACCGGGGGGTCCTCGGGGTGAACGCGGGCACCTGGCAGTCACAGACATCGTTTCAGAAACAGATGAACATCCACCCCACACCCGCGCGGGCGTTTGTCGCCGATCTCCAGACCCTCCAGACAGAGGTGATGGATTTCAGCTGACTATCCGCTGTTTTCCTGAACCATTTTCCACATATTTTAAAATGTTGGCCGCCACTGTATATGGTACTCTATCGGAGGATTAAGAGAGATGGATCTGGTATACCTGGCACCCATAGGTGCCGTTCTCGCTCTCCTGTTTGCAGGGTACTCGTATACGAGTATCAAACGGGAGAGCACGGGTACTGAGCTGATGCAGAAGATCGCTGCTGCCATCCATGATGGGGCAATGGTCTACCTGAACAGGCAGTACCGTGCTATCGCAGTATTTGTTATCGTGCTTGCTGCGGTCCTTGCGATCTGGATCGACCCGCTCACCGCCGCGTGTTTCGTTCTCGGCGCGGCGCTCTCGGCGACTGCCGGCTACATCGGCATGTTCACCGCAACCGCTGCAAACGTCCGGACCACGAACGCCGCGCGGAGAGGTATCGCGGATGCGTTCCGGGTCTCGTTTGCGAGCGGTTCGGTCATGGGCATGGCCGTGGTCGGACTCGGTCTCCTCGGGCTCTCGATCGCCTATGTGGTCATCAGCACATTCACCGGGCTCGCGCAGGCTGAGGTTCTCACCGCCGTGACCGGGTTTGGTCTCGGTGCGAGCTCTATCGCGCTCTTTGCCCGTGTCGGTGGCGGTATATTCACCAAGGCCGCAGACGTCGGCGCCGACCTCGTCGGCAAGGTCGAGGCGGGCATTCCTGAGGATGACCCCCGGAATCCGGCCGTCATCGCCGATAACGTCGGTGACAACGTCGGCGATGTCGCGGGTATGGGTGCGGACCTCTACGAGTCCTACGTCGGTTCGATCATCGCGGCGATGGTCCTCGGTGTCGCAGTCGCGGCCACGCAGTTCCCGAACGCCGCTGCCATGAACGTGATCATCCTCCCGCTGATCATATCGGCGGTCGGCATCGTTGCGTCCATCATCGGTTCGCTCTTCGTCCGGACCAACAAGACCGAGAGCAGTGCCATCCACATGGCCTTCAACAAGGGACTGCTCTCCGCGCTCATCCTGGTCGTCATAGCGACCTACTTCCTGGTGAACGCGCTCCTCGGGGCAGAGTATATCGGTGTCTTCTACGCTACCGTCGCCGGCCTCGTTGCCGGGTTTATCATCGGCCTGATCACCGAGTACTACACATCGTTTGACCGGAAACCGACCCTCTCTATCGTGAAGTCGAGCGAGACCGGAGCCGCCACCACCATCATCACCGGGTTTGCGAAAGGGATGGAGAGCACCGTCTGGCCGGTCCTTGTCATCGCCCTTGCTATCTACGTCTCATACATGGCCGCCGGGCTCTACGGCATCGCTATCGCTGCTGTCGGCATGCTCTCGACACTCGGGATCTCCCTCTCGGTCGACGCATACGGCCCCGTTGCCGATAACGCCGGCGGTATAGCCGAGATGTCCCACCAGAAGCCGGAGGTCCGTGAGATCACCGATACCCTGGATGCGGTCGGCAACACCACCGCGGCCATCGGTAAGGGATTCGCTATCGGCTCTGCTGCCCTGACGGCGCTCGCCCTCTTCTCCGCCTACACCCAGGCGGTCAACCTCTCGATCATCGATGTCTCGGTCCCGAACGTCTTCATCGGGCTTCTGATCGGCGCGATGCTTCCATTCCTCTTCTGCTCCATCACGATGATGGCTGTCGGGAAGGCTGCATACAGCATCGTCCACGAGGTCCGCCGCCAGTTCCGCGAGATCGCTGGCCTCATGGAGGGGACGGCTGAACCCGACTACGCCTCCTGCATCGCCATATCCACGAGCTCGGCACTCCGTGAGATGATCGTGCCCGGCGTCCTCGCCGTCGTCGCACCGATCGCGGTCGGGATCGTCCTCGGTCCTGAAGCGCTCGGCGGTCTCCTCGTCGGCTCCCTCGCTGCCGGGTTCCTCCTCGCCATAACGATGGCGAATGCCGGCGGAGCCTGGGATAACGCGAAGAAGTACATCGAGCAGGGCCACCTCGGCGGGAAGGGCTCGGAAGCCCATAAGGCGGCGGTCGTCGGTGACACCGTGGGCGATCCCTTCAAGGATACGTCGGGACCATCCCTGAACATTCTCATAAAACTGATGTCCATGGTCGCGCTGGTCTTTGCACCGCTGATCCTGGTCATCTAAACCTTTTTTTTCTCGCCGGATGCGGTGATCAAAAGCCCGTCAGCACATCGGCCGGGGGTGCACCTGCAACGGGACGCTCTTCACCAGATCGCGGTATGGAGATCGTCTACCTTCCGGAACCCCAAAAACGACCTGAACCCCTGCACCGCATCGATGACACGGGAACTCGCCGCCTTCATGAAGACCTCGAGGGGTATGCGCATCTGTCCTTCAAGGCAACCGTAGAGGTAATTTCGCAGTGCCATCTCCGCTTTTAGCTCAGGTATGAGGCGGCGCTGGAGGAGGGTGGTGTAGGTTCTGGCGAGCGGGGCTCCGGTGGTGAGATGGCGGTTGGCGGCGTGGGCGGCGAGCTCTGCGGTCCGGTGGGCGTAGAAGATACCTTCGCCGAGGATCGGGCTTGCAAATCCGCCGGCATCGCCGACGAGGAGCGCTCCCCCATAGACCGGAGAGGGAATGTAGTTACCAAATGGCAATGGAGAGCCTGTAGGTCTCCGGTCTGCAAACGCCGGGAGATCGATCGCGTTCAGGAACTCCTCAAACTGTCCCGGGAGATCTCTTCTGTTCTTCATGTACAGTCCCCCGATACCGACGACGATAGCATCCCTGTTCGGGAAGACCCATCCATAACCCCACCGGCAGGCGGAGAAGAAGAGGTGAGGTGTCGCAAGATCACTATCCAGGTGAACCGGTCCATCCCCGCCGGCCGATGCCTGGAGCTCGCTCCGGGGGATCACCAGTTCCAGCGCCATCCCGAGGTTCTCCTGCCACTGTTCGTGATCGACGATACCCTCCGGGAAGGAACGCCGGACCCGGCTATGGATCCCATCGGCCCCGATGAGGACCGGCGCAGAGCAGGAGTCCCCCTCTGACGTCGTGATGGTGTGGTGGGCGTGGTCGACGGCGGTCACCTCAACACCCTCATGGACCTCGACCCCGGCCTCCGCCGCCCGACGGGCAAGGTACGCGTCGTAGCGCTCCCTCCTGGTGAAGTAGAACGGCTCCGCGAGGTCTCCTGTGAGGGCGCGGGTGTTCTCGACATAGATCGCGTATGTCGTCCCGGTACACTCGATCAGCCCTTCCTGCCGGAGGGCTGGAACCGACAGAGAGAAGACCCGATCGAGGAACCTGATCGACTTCTGGCTGAGGCAGCCCCCGCATATCTTATCCCGGGGGTACGTCTGCCTCTCAAAGAGGGCCACGCGGTGACCGAACTTCCTGAGCAGGCAGGCAGCGGTGCTTCCGGCAGGCCCGCCCCCAACAACAATGGCATCATAGTCAGGCCTATCTATCATCATCTTCCCTCGTGCCGACAGAAGCCCGGCACATATTATATCTCTTCCCGGGGAGAGGTGACATTCTCTGGCCGGGGGAGATCTCCTGGAGGAAGGTACGCGCTAAAGCACGGTATATTTTTCCAAAGTAACCATGGTAGTGTTCTAATTCATAACTGGAAATGATATGTCAGGAATTCCTGCCAATTCCATACACGATCCGTAATACCTTCCCGCATCGCTGGCGTCATGCCTCCTTTAACGTCAATGAAGTTGCTTGCAAACTGAAACAGGTCCATCGCTCTGATATGCCCCATAATCGTCTTTGAGAACGACGCTGTTTTTCTCGCAAATCGGTTCTGCCTGCTGGTGAGGAAGTGGATAGATGTCGATCCCGCAATCCATATTTTGCAGGAGATATGTGCATTCTGGCGGCCACAAGAAAGTTGCGTTCCCTCAAGGGTTGGTGCGATGTTTCTGTAGGGTAGCGGTGCCTTTGCTCCATATACGCAAAGGTTGATGAGATATCACACCGATCACCTGTATAGTAAATTTAAATCTGTGAGGAGTGTCATGACCAGCATCGAAGCAGACGTCAGGGAGATCAAAGAAGGCATCAGAGAACTCAACCGAAAGATTGCACTTCTCCTTGAGGAGAGGGAGACTATGGCACTGATGAAACTCTCCGAACAGTCGCTTTCTGCCTTCCTCTCTGAGGAGCCCGACCTCTATACGATCAGTGATGTCAGGGTTGTGTATCGATGAGAGGGTCGATCGTTCTGATACCATTTCCCTTTACAGATCTTACTGCAACCAAACTACGCCCTGCACTGGTTCTTTATGAGGGTGATCGCGATATTGTCCTCGCTTTCATCACGTCAAAAATCCATGATGGAGTGGAATTGGCAGGAGTTATGGTGACTACCTCTCATGGAGGTTTCTCGAAGACCGGTCTCAAGGTTGACTCAATGATTCGGCTGGACAAGATCGCAACGATCGTAAAAGACCTGGTAGTTGGTGAGCTGGGAGAGCTTGATAGGGATCTCCGGGCTGAGGTCAACGAAAAGCTTGCTATGATGTTCAGGCTCTGACCGGTGTAATGGTGGTTGCCCGAAGTTCCTTCTTGTGCGGTGGCATATCCAGAGCGTTGTAGGCCGGCTCGACCGTCCCCCCCACGCTCATGCCGCCCGTCATGACCACGCCGCCCTTGAGGCTCCTCCCTAGCGCCGCGGAGCAGAGTGCGAGAATTCTTGTTCTTTGCGCGGAGTATATCAATCGCTTCTCTCTCTCATGGAGCATTGGAGGGCAAGTCGATTAATCCCTGCCTGTGATACTTCAAATTCACGAGATTCAAGAATATCCGGGATTGAGAGAGAGCAGGAGAACGGGAACAGTTCAGGAAGTGTATATATCCGGTCCACGGGAACAGATCCGTAGGGGTTTGCGCACAGCACTACCTTTAACAGCCAGATCTCCATGTCTTTGTTCAATGTAGAGAGAGGTGCAGTACTCTTGTATCTGCCCCTATGTTCGTATTCAGCGATAACACCCCAGTTGTTCATAGATTTGATCACCCTCGGAACAGCTTTTGATACAGTGGTTCTCTCACCCCAGGTCTCACTCATCTTCTGGGTGATCTCGGGATTTGAGAAACTGCCATAATATCGGAGAGAGAGACCCACCGTCCGCACCACATCCCGGAAGAAGGGGTATGCAAGGAGGCACATACCCCAGTGGAGCCAGAATCTGTCTTCCTGGTTCAGTGCCGGTAATAGCATGAAGGCCCTGTCTCTTACAGGGCGATCAGAGTCAGGGATACGAGCCCAGATCCGCGTCAGGATGGTGATGATCTTTTGCCGTGTTGTGCGCCGGGGATAGATCTCTGCAAGGTACTCATGTAAATAGTCCCGGATCTGCTCAATATCCTCAGTTTCACTTGAGGCGCCAGCCGTAGCATCAAGCCAGTCCAGCCTGAGAGACCGATCAAATCCAACTATCTGTGACATTATTGTATGCTCCTGATCTGGATGAAGGGGACAAGGACTTCTTCGAGTGCAATGCTGCCATGCGAGAGGATCTCAGTGCCCGGGGAAGAAAACGCCTTCAACCCGCTGGCAAGCAGAACCGCATGGCCAGTACCAAGGTACTGTGACGGCCACACAAAGGAATCTTCTGGAAACGTTCTATGCGCTTCCTCTGCAAACGATGCCTGGTGATAGATGCGGGCCCGGAGGCTCTTCTCAGCAATAAGATCACCCTGTCGCGGGATGCCAATGCCGCAAGCACAGACGTTTCCATGATCCGCGGTGATGTAGATCTGGTAGCCGCGATCGAGGAGACAGGTGATGAACCGCTGGAGATTTCCAGTCTTCATCCAGCGACGGATGCTGTCATGCATCTGGGGCATACCGAGCAGGGTACTATGTATGAGCTCATCAACTGTATTGATGATGAACCCGGCGATCATCGGGGTGGCATCGTGGATGAGTTCATCTGTTTCTGCGAGTGATTTGAGTTTATTGCCACGCGAGTACCAGATATGCCAATCCGGTTTCCCCTGGTTATGCCAGAATGTGCGCCAGAGATTCTCTTCACTCTGGGTGCTCCTCCCCGCCCCGGATACAAGTGAGGGTTTTTCGCCGGCAAAGAGCGATCGGCGCGAGATTGAGGTGAGGGTCGGAACCCAGGCGCAGACGAGATCTTCGGTATAGGTGAAGCTGTCGCCAAGCATCTCCTTGATGGTGAGCCATTGATCGAGAGCCATGCCATCGATGACGACGAGAGCGATTCGATCCCCACCCCTGTGGGCGAGGTAGTGCGGGATCTGATGTACCATGACCGGAGTGGGAAGGTAGGGGCGATCCTGAAGGGCCGGAAAGGTTCCGAGGATCCACTCTCCGAAGGCAGTCTCGATCTTCTGATGGAGGGCGCAGTACTGTGACTTAATCTGGTCGAGCGCTGACTGTGAAGAACCGGAGTAGAGTACCACCGCCTCAGCCCAGAGGCGTGCGCACTGTTTCCAATCGCTGAGTTTGGCGCCCGGACCGGGAAGATTTTTTTCAATCCGCTCAAGGAGGCATTTCAGGCGGTACACCTGATCGGCATCGTGGTCGCGAATGATGCCGCATTGCGCCCAACTTGGAACCTGGATGTATAGCGGCACACGGAGCGGTTTTAATGCACCTTCGAGGAAGAAGGTATCTATGTAGAGCTTTATCTGATCGTCATCAAATGGAACTCTCGACGCTCCAGCCCCGCCGCTGAGATATCTGGCCCATTCGTCCTGGAGGAATAACATAAAAACCCCATATTCGAAGAGGTTCCTGATCTCCGGGAGTCCGGCGTCATGCCGGCCGCTCCAGACCTCCAGACAGTAATCGATGAGAACATCAGGAATGACCTGGCGCGAGTGGTGAATCTTGCAGAGGAGGGCGATGAGATCACCTGGTTTTCTGATCTCAGCGGGCTGTATCGAAAAGACCTCTTCAAGAATGAACCGGGCCGTCCTCTTCTGACCGAGTCGTTTACCGCGGAGGTTCTGTGTGGCCTCATAGAGGGCATCGTAGTAGCAAGAATCCAGAGTCTGGACCATCCGGTAGTCAAGGCCCGGGAAGAGATCCGCAAGGGTGATCTGGATGCATTCACTCTTCTGGAGGATATCGTAAGGAACCGATTCCTGGCGATTGTGGGCGAATCTGGCGATGAGACGTGGTACCTCTTCTCCGCGGTCCAGGGGGGCGCGGTAGCAGGGCTCATAGGTGTGCCTGAAGGTGACGGGATCGGTGTAGGTGAGCAGGTCGAACTGATCGGCCCGGAGCGCCTGGAGGATCTGCTCTTCAAGGAGGATCTCATCTGGATCGAGCGCCACGATGACTGGAGTATCTGCTTGGCGAAAACAGGTGAGGATCCTGTCCTGCCATTCAGTCATGATCTCCCTCCACCCGGAGAAAGAGAATCGGGTAAATTGCCGGGGTTCCGCTCAGTCCCCTCTCCCGGCCGATACTGGCGGCCCCACTCCTGCTCTGGTCACAGAGCGCTGGCTCTATGGTTGACATGCCAGTGATCGAGTAGGCGCCCCGGGCAAGGGTATCCCATATCTGTCTCGCAGCGACCGGGAAGGATCGGCCTGCCTCATTTATGAAATAGGGAACAGTAATGATATAATGGCCTGATGTGCCAGAAATAGAGAGTTTCCAGAGTGACCAGAGTCCCCTGACCTCATGGGGGAGATCAGGGATCCTGGCGATGGGGAGAGGTTGTTCTGGCGAGGCAGCGGGTATCTGTGCGAGGAGGGTGCTGACAGCGGGATCCGCGGCAGTGAGGAGAGTGAGATCGCCTCCTTCCTCGTGAGGAACGAATACTATGTTGGCCTGGTGATAGCCGTCGGGCCATCTGAGGTCGAACCCCCGAATGCCGCGTGTCACCTCGCCCCCCCGGGCCCTGATAGCTGAAGTGACAAGGTGCTCGGTGAGGGCGGGGAGAGGTGAGTGTAAGTAGTCTCTGACGTCACCTGTGGAGAGGTGAGGCTGGTCAAGAAGAGAAGAGAGCGTCTGGCGCTCCTGCCTTGCCTGTCCCTGGATTGTTGCGATGAAGGTCTCAAGGTAGTCGTCAGTTTTCGCAGGGTCGAGGATCGCACGGATGAAGAGACTTTCGAATCCCCGTTCTGCTTCGCTGGAATCGAGTACATCGCTGAATTTATCAAATCCGAGGTCATTCAGGATGACAAGGAGTTTTTCGAGGAGGACTTCATGGACCCGTTGCTCGACGGTGCCGGAGAAGACCATGTTATAGACTATGACGTCCTGTGTCTGGCCGATGCGATCGACCCTGCCGATACGCTGTTCGATACGCATGGGATTCCAGGGCAGATCGTAGTTTATGGCAATGTGACAGAATTGGAGGTTGAGACCTTCGCCTCCGGCCTCGGTGGAGATCATGATCTGCGCATCGGTTGCGAAGGCCTGCTGTGCCCGCCGGCGCTCGTCCATGTCCATCGAACCATTGAGACATGCAGTGGAGAAACCCCGTGCGGTGAGGTATTCGGTGAGCATCTGCTGGGTTGGGACAAATTCGGTGAAGATGAGAAATTTGAGATCAGGGTTGTTCTCTTCGCCGCAACGAGAATATATGAGATCGACAAGGCGCTCGGCCTTGGCATCAGGTCGGGCTGCTTCACACCGGCGAGCGAGACTGAGGAGATTTCGGACCTCTTCGGTCTCCATCTGTTGTGGGGAGCATTCAGCGTGAATGGCTTCGTCGATCTGCTCTTCGACCTCAAGATCCCACCAGTCGTCATCAAGGAGAGGATCCGGGGGCGCTGGAGGTCTGCTCTCTTCGAGGACGGCGAGACGCCGCTCAAGGGTCGTGCGGATGGAACGGGTGCTGCTGGAGACAAGGCGTTGCATGAGGACCATGAGAAAGCCGATGTAGTTTCTCTTCTCAGCGAGGGCGCGGTTGTACCCGGTCCGGACATACTCAGTGACGGCATCGTAGAGGTCAGCCTGGAGGTGGTGCTCGCTGCCCCACTCGACCCTGACTATCTGGGTCTGCCGTGGCCTGAAGAGAGGGGCTCCGTCGGTACCGATAGCGGTCCGTTTTTCGGTTCGGATGATGTAGGATTGAAGGTCATCACGATTAATCGCCCCATCTTCCTGGAAGGTTGTCGGGTCGAGGATGCTCATGAGCCGCATGAAGGCATCAGTCTTGCCCTGGTGAGGAGTGGCGGAGAGGAGCAGGAGGTGTTTTGCCGACCGGCCAAGGGCGCGGCCGAGGGTATGCCGGGCGACCTGTCGATTGGTGCCGGCGAGTTTGTGGGCTTCGTCGACGACGATGAGATCCCAGCCAGCTTTTGTGGCGGCGTGGTACCGGTTCTGGTTATACTGGTGGATCTGTGCCGGTGTCCATCCGCGCCGCTGCTTGAGAGGTTTGATGGCATCGATGGAGACAATGGCCCGGTCAATCCGCTGCCAGAGGGAGGGATCGGTGCCTGCGGGATCGAGGAGGGTGAAGGTCTCATGGAAGTGCGTCTCCATCTCAGCGATCCACTGGGTGATGAGGCCTCGGGGGGCGACGACGAGAATGCGGGCAGCCCGGTTCCGGAGCGTGAGTTCTTTGATTATGAGGCCGGCCTCGATGGTCTTCCCAAGTCCGACCTCGTCGGCGAGGAGGCAACGGACCGGGTCGCGACTGGAGGCTCGGGCGAGGGCTGCGATCTGATGGGGAAGCGGGGTGACGGGCGAGAAGAGCGGGGCGAGGAGCGGTGTTCTCGCGAGGTGGTCGAGGATCCGCCCGGCTGCTGCGCGAGCGGTCACCTCATCTTTCTCCGGGAGCGGGGCCCGGTCGAGGGGGATGCAGGTGGATATGTCACCTACGGCCACAGTATTTGCGCTCGGGATCCAGAACCGGCAGGTGGTCCCACCCCAGATCTGCTGGGTCTCGATCACCTGGACGGGCTCTTGATACTCGCTACTCCAGAGCCACCTGCCGGCCTGCACTGATTCCATATCCGATCTGTCCCTGCCGTGTTCGGGCGTTGTCGTAGTACATCAGGAGATCACCATCTTCCTGGAGGACCTTCAGGGGGAGGCGGTCGCCAGTCTTGATGATAGTGGCATAATCGCGCTCCGACCAGCATTTTTTGAACCCTGCCCTGATTGCTTCAGTTCTGAAGGTCCGAAGTCTGCCTGAGGTGGTAAGGTAGGCGGCGAACTCTTTGAGGAGGGCCTTCTCCCGGATCTTTTCGAGGTCTGATTCTTTGTTCGGGTCAGGTATGTACCATCGGCCATCCTCATCCTTGAGGAAGCTCTGTTCGAGGAGATCGCCGAGTTCCGGGAGGGATTCGTGTTTGTCGAGGTCTTTGCTTATGATCATGAAGGCAGGCTGGATCTCCTGGTAGGTCTTTCTGGCCTCGCCGAGCTGTTGCCGGAGCCACTGTATGGCACTCTTTTCGTCACGGACAATGAGGCTCATCTGCTCGACGCGGTCGGCGGCCAGGCGTTTCTGCTCGTACCGGGGGATCTGGTCGGGGAGGAAGTACATACCGTCGCGCTCAGGGAAGCGCTGATAAAGACCGAAGTAGAAGTCCGGGGCTGATATGGGGACAATGATGCCGCGCTGGACGTGGAAGGCGACCATGCGGTCGTAGAGCAGATGCTTCTGTCGCTCCGGGGTGGGTTGGAGAACGCCATCCTTATCAGGGGCAACCGGGAGGTGTTTGAGGTGCTGGCGGACAAAGTCCCAGACGCCCTCCTCGGTGCCAGCGGTGAGTTTGAACCTCTCTTCGAGCCCGCCGTTAGGCCTGTAGGCGGAGATGATGAGATCCTGCTTGACCGACTGATTGGAACTGGATACCTGGTTGAAAGTGCCCTGCTTCTTGTCAAGAGTGCGGACATCGGCAACCACGAATCCGGCCCGCGTCAGCGCTTGCTGGATTGCCATCCAGATCTTGTTCTGGGAGTTGTGGAACTCCACGGTCATCCAGCGCCCTGGCTTCAGGATCCGGTAGTTTTCCATGAAACACTGCTCCATCAATGCCTGGTACTCGAGAAGCGCCTTGTGTTGCACTTTGTTGACGATCGCCTCGGATCGGTTGTTCGTGAAGACCCGGAGCCACGCCTCCCAGAGGAAGTTCAGTTCGGAATACATCAGGTTCCCACCGAAGGGAGGATCGGTGAAGATGTAGTCGATGGAATCTGAAGGTATTGATGGTAATTTTGATGATGATGAGGTGAATGTCAGAACATTGCCGAGATTCGTGTTTATCGACCTTTTTGCAGCCGTAAATCTTTTGATTCTATTGCCAAGGATCGTTAATGAATCCAGTGGCATCGTGGTGGACGATATATAAAGTGTACCTGAAAGTGGGCCACTCCGATTACCCAGGCGCCATCGACACAATTTTGAGTCGTAAATGAGGAGGCTTGTTAATGTTAATAACAGCAAATTACGCTCATTTCTGGGCTTTTTTAGGATTTTGTCATAGATCGAAGATAAAACCCACAAGTTACGTTTTGGGTAGAAGTGATGCACATGGGTGATGCCGGCGTTCTTCGGGTCTGACATCTTATCACCGTCAGGTAATTCATCAGTCGGATACCAGTACGGAATCCACCCCATCTCAATCCGGTCGATCAAGTCGAGATCGCCCGTATCCGGCACCTTCTCAAACCGCTTCTTCCCGACCGAGTAGTTGATCAGGACTGGAACCTGCTTTGCCCGGCGCACCGTCTCGCGGAGGGCCTCGTCGTGGACGTACTCCCATGCTCGCTCAAGCGACCGTTTCGTCGTCATGGCGCCGCAGTGCGAGCATGGGAACTCGTCACGGACCTTCCCTGTGGCATGGTCGACCGCCGCCTCCCAGAAGATGATCTCCTCTGAGCATGATGAACAGACGAAGACGTCGCTCCAGACCGTGTAGTTGATCCGCCCCTTTACGGGCGTCGTGGTTCCGTCCACGCCCTGCTTCACCTGCACCTTCCCGTCCACCACGTGGTCGGTCTCGTACATCCACCCACACTCTTTCTCCACTTCAGCGAGGATCGCTTTTGCCTCCTGCTCAAAGGCCACCGGATCCACCGGATTGTTGTAGTTGTAGGCGATGAAGGTCGCCGCCGGCGAGAGGTCGCAGAGGATCGCCCGGCGGGCTCCCCACACCACATCAGACATCTCCTGCTCGACCTTCTCCCTGAACTCCGGGTCTGGATTGCCGCACATCTGCGCCGCCACACCGGTCATCCCGGTCCCACAGAACCCATCAAAGATGATATCACCAGGTTTCGTGTAGTGGAGAATGTAGCGCATGATCGCCTTGTGCGGCACCTTCGTGTGGTAGGAATGAGCGTTGTAGATCGGATCGTTCTTCCCCTCGCTCACGTCCGCCGCAAACGGCTCGCAGTCGT
>JAAYND010000004.1 GCA_012521035.1 Methanomicrobiales archaeon | reverse complement strand
GGCACGACCATCGTCTACGATGCCTCAGGGGCGGTGAAGGCGGATGGTTACGGCCTCCCGCTTGATCGTATCATCAAAGAGGAGAAAGCGCCCCCGATCACCAAAAATTCTGCGATGCTCGGGGCGTTTGCGCGGGTGGCGGGTATCGAGCCGGCAACCTATGAGGATGTCCTCCGCGCAAGTGTCCCGGAGAAGCACCTTGAGGCGAACCTCAGGGTCGCCCGCCGGGGCTACGACGCCGCCGGGGAGGTCTTTGTGGTCGAACCCCTCGATGCCCCGGCGCTCCCGATCCTGACGGGGAACGAGGCCACAGGGCTCGGGCTCGTCTACGGCGGGCTTGAGTCCTACATCGCCTACCCCATGACCCCCACCTCAAACCTCCTCCACTTCCTTGCCCGACGCGCTGAGGATCTCGCCATCAAGGTCCTCCACCCCGAAAACGAGATCAGCGTCATCCTGATGGCCCTCGGGCTCGCCTACGCCGGCGAGAAGGCTGCGGTCGGCACATCGGGCGGCGGGTTCTGCCTGATGACCGAGGGGCTATCCCTCGCCGGGATGTCTGAGATCCCCGTGACGATCGTTATGGGACAGCGGCCGGGCCCGAGCACCGGTATGCCGACCTACACCTCCCAGGGCGATCTTCACTTCATCCTGAACGCAGGTCAGGGGGAGTTCCCCCGGCTCGTCGTCGCTCCTGGCGACCTCGAAGAGACCTACATCTGGTCGGCGGCCGCCCTGATGCTCTCCTGGAAGTACCAGGTGCCCTCGATCATCCTCACCGATAAGACCCTCGCGGAGGGGGCGTACTCCTTTGACTTCGAGGCCGTCACACCGCTCCCGGACCGGGAGCCCTCGCTCTGGGATGGATCCGGCGAGTACCGGCGCTATGCCCGGACCGACGACGGGGTGTCGCCCCTCGCGTTTCCCGGGAGGCAGGGTGCCGTCATCAAGGCGAGCAGTTACGCTCACGATGAGGCAGGGTTCACTACCGAGGTAGCGGAGGAGGTCCGGGAGCTCCAGGAGAAGATGCTCACGAAAGGTAAGAGTCTGGAGCGGGAGCTTATGACCTACCCTGCGGTGAAGGTCTATGGCCCTCAGAATACCGCGGCAACGATCATATGCTGGGGGTCGGAGAAGTGGGCCTGTATCGAGGCCGCCAGGGAACTTGAGGCGCGGGTCGTCCAGCCGCTCGTCCTCGCGCCATTCCCCGTCAGGCAGTGGAAGGAGGCGATGATCGGGGCCGGGAAGATCATACGTGTCGAGAACAACGCCACCGGACAGCTCGGTCGCCTCCTCAGAGAACAGGGCTTTGACCCTGGACGCCCGGTCTTGAAGTATGATGGCCGGCCGTTCGCGGTCGACGAACTGGTGGCGAGGCTCGCGGAGGTGGTTTCATGAATCAGGAACGGCTTGCCGGGAAACCGGCCGGTGAACTCATCAGCCCGGCGGAGAACACCTGGTGCCCCGGGTGCGGCAACTTTGCAGTGCAGCACATGATGAAGTCAGCCATAGCCGAACTCTCAGAGGAGGAGGGGATGCCGATTGAGAGCTTCGTCCTCCTCGGCGGGATCGGCTGCCACGGGAAACTGGTCGACTACCTGAACGTCAACAGCTTCTACGGGATCCATGGCCGGTCGATACCGGCGGCGACCGGGATGCGCCTCGCAGACCCGGACCTCCGGGTGATCTGCCACGTCGGGGATGGTGATATCTACGCCGAGGGGCTCGATCATCTCATATTCGCGGCGAAGAGGAACAGCGATATAACGGTCATTGTCCATGACAACCGGGTCTACGGGCTGACGACCGGCCAGTACACCCCCACGTCACCCTTCGGGTTCCGGGGCCGCTCCACACCCGGCGGGATCACGGAGCACCCCTTAAACCCGCTTGAGGTGATGCTCGCCGCCGGGGCCACCTATATCGCCCGGGGCTACACGAGGAAGATCCGGCACTTAAAGGATCTCTTCAAGGAGGCGATCACGCACCGGGGGTTCTCGTTCATCGACGTCCTCCAGATCTGTGCGACCTACTTCAACCTGACAGACTACTACAACGCCCATGCTTACGAGATGCAGGAGGGTGAGGTCGATACCGGCAGATTTGAGAGCGCTCTTGCGAAGATCAGGGAGTGGGACTACGATCAGGATGCCCCGATAGCGCTCGGGACGTTCTACTCTGTCAAAAAACCGATCTACGAGGAGGAGTTTCAGGCGCTCACCGCAGGGAGGCCGGATCGGCGGGCGCTCGTCCAGAAGATGCTCCGGGACTGGCGGTGAACCCCCGGGGCGCCACCCCGGATATCAGATCCCGGAGGCGCATCATGCCGCAGGCAGGGCAGGGCTGCAACCTCCGGGAGGGCGCTTGCGCACATGTATGCCGGATGGAGGGAATCGGATCAATGAGCTCGATCGCCGGCGCTATCGCGGAAATCCCGGCAGGCCAGGAGTATAGGAGGTGTGGTGCTCGCCCTCTGTGAAGCTGCTCACACCGCCGGGCAGATCCCTTACGTGGGCGGCGGAGAAGACCGATAAGGGGCATACACGCCCCGAGCTCACAACCTCTCCTGCACCACCGTCTGAAAACGG
>JAAYND010000040.1 GCA_012521035.1 Methanomicrobiales archaeon | reverse complement strand
TCTGCTGCACGAACATCGGGACGAGCGTGAGCACCGATGCACCGGGGGTGAGGATCAGGGCGATGACGCCGGTGGTGAGGAAGACCGCCATGGGGTCGTTGCTCCCCGACTCGAACTCGAGGAACGGTCGCAGGTTTCCCTTCAGGCGGGCCCGTGCCGTTCGGAGGATCGAGAAGACTGCCGCCGCATCGGTGGACGAGACGACCGCGCCAAGGAGTAGGCCCGTGAGCGGAGAGAATCCGAGGACCAGGACGGCGAACGCGCCGAGCAGGACTGCGGTCAGGACGACGCCGATCGTGGAGAGGGCGATCCCCTGCCAGAGAACAGGCTGGATCTCTTCCCACCGGGTATCAAGACCGCCCGAGAAGAGGATATATGCAAGTGCTATAATCCCGATGAGCTGCGCAAGCGTGGGGTCGTCGAACGGGATACCGCCCGGCCCCTCCGAGCCTGCGAGCATCCCGACGATGAGGAAGATGAGGAGCGCAGGAACACCGAGCCTCTCCGAGAACTTATTTGCTATGATGCTTATCAGAAAGAGCACCGCTATTCCGATAAATACGAGTTCGAGGGTGAGGACCATTTATGGATATTATTCGCGGGTACTCTGCTTATAAATTGCCTACCCACTCTTTCGATCGGATTCCTCCGGGCGGATACCAACCCGGCGCCGATCGTTTCGCGATCATCGGCACCCGGCAGAACCCCAAAGCCCGTCGAGACCGGAGCGAGGGGGCCGGGCGCGCCGAACAGATCTCTCGGCCTCGTCGGTTCCGCGGCGTATCGCGGGGTTGATATAGTATCCGTAAGAAGATCTCAGTCAGGATGACAGAAACCCCGATTTTCCCAAGGCGCGTGAGCACCATACTCCTGTTGACGGCACTGGTGTTCCTCATTATCGGAATCGAGGCGATCGGATACCTCGTCACCATCATCGCCGTATCGGTGATCCTCGCCATGATCATATATCCCCCAACGAAAGCCCTTCGAACGAGGGGACTCCCTGAGAGCGTCGCCGTCGGCGTGGTCGCCGCCGTCGCCTGCCTTGCCGTTCTGCTTATCTGCTATTTCGTCTTCTTCTCGTTCGAGACGCTGGTCGCCGATCTTCCTCTTTACCAGCGGGAGTTGACCGCCAGGTTATCGGAGATCCTTACCCTCCTGGACAGATATGGGGTTGAAACGGGTTCGCTCTCACCGTCTTCGATAAACCTGCAGGGATTCGTGGGAATTCTCTCCTCATCGGCCATCAGTATCGCTGATCTTCTCCTCTACCTCTTCTTCATAGCGGTGACGACGGTCTTCATGCTCTTTGAGGCGCCGCGGATGCCCGAACGGGTGAGGAAAGTGATGAAGAACGACGAGGCCGCCGAGTCGTTCTCCCGCATGAGCAAATTCCTGGCCAACTTCGTCATCGTCAGGACCGAGGTAAACCTCATCCACGGCTTCCTCTTCGGTACGTTCCTCTGGGTCATGGGGGTGCACGCGGCCGTCCTCTGGGGGGTGATGACGTTCCTGCTCTCGTATATCCCCTACATCGGGCTCGTCATCGCGGCGCTCCCGGCGATCTTCTTTGCCTGGCTCCAGTTCGGGATATGGGGCGCGATCGCGGTGATCGTGGTCGTCGCGATCCTGAACGCGCTCGTGGAGAACCCGATCTTCGCGCACTTCGCATCGAGGCGCTTCGAGATCCCCGCCCTCCTGGTCGTCCTCTCGGTCATCTTCTGGGGATGGGCGCTCGGTGTTGCCGGGATGATCTTCGCCGTCCCGCTCACCCTCATCGTCCTTATGGTCGCTCAATCGAGCGAGGACTGGGCCTGGGTGAACACGGTCCTCGGTGTCGACCACCTCTTTACGGGAGAGCCGACTCTCCCGGCGGAGACGCGGGAGGCCGAGGCGCCACCGACGAGGTGAACCGGCATGGGGAAGGTTGATACCCTCCTCGCACCCTCCTCTTCTGAGGAGTGAGCATGCTACATACACATGCAATCATCAAAGCGATCTGGGACGCACAGGGTTATGGGAACCTCGCCGTCTGGGCGGATGGGACGACCTCCATCATCGCCCCGGGCGAAAGCCCAAAGAAAGACGGGACAGCGCCGCTTGCGATATTCAAACCCATCCCCCTCGTGGCGGGATTTCCGATGCTCGACTTCGCCATCCACGACCCCGATCTGCTGGAACGGATCGAGACGACGATCAGGGGGGCAGGCGGCGAGATCGAGCGGGACTGAGAACGGCCCGGCACTTACCGTAACTACAAAAAAAGTGATCTGATTTTAGAGTGATCCGGAAAGGATCACTCGGTCGTCTTCCCGTCGAAGTGCTCGTCGTCCGCCATGGCCTCTTCGCGGGTCTTGTGCACGACCGCATCACGGTGCTCCGGCGGCGAGTAGATCGTGTAGAGCTTGAGGTCGGCGGTCTTTGAGGTGTTGATCACGTTGTGCTTGGCACTGTTCGGCACGACTACGGCGCTGCCGTCCTTCACCTTGTACTCGGTGTTGTCGATGACGACCTTCCCCTCCCCTTCTTCGAACCGGAAGAACTGGTCGACGTCGTCGTGAACCTCCTCGCCGATCTCCTCGCCGGGCTTCAGGCTCATCAGCACGAGCTGGCTGAATTTGCTCGTGTAGAGAACTCTGCGGAATTCGGTGTTCTTTACAGTTTCAGTCTCGATATCGGTTGCAAATCCTTTCTTCATATTCAGAACCTCCATATAAGCAGGTTTGTTTTTGTTGTGGGTGATAACAATATTCCATTATGCCGCCACTACTATTAAACATTAGCCCGTTTCAGGTCTCTTGAACTCCGAATAAAACCTGTGGCGGCTGCGCCGGGCAATTCGAGCGACCTATGCAGCCGGAACGATATTCAGCGGTCAGGTCCCGGAGTTCCCATGGTCGGGGAGAGCGGGTGGTAAGGGACTTCGGTGCCGCCTCGCCTTCGCCCGGAACCTTGATGGGCAGACAGAGGCGATCTTTCAGGATACGACCGGAGAACACGCATGATCCTTCCCCCATCATTTTACGAACGCGATACCGTGACCGTTGCAAAAGACCTGCTGGGGTGCCTGCTCGTGCACCGGGAAGAGGCAGCGACGATGGGGTGGATCGTCGAGGTCGAAGCCTACCTCCGGGACGACCCGGCAGCCCACTCGTACCGGGGAGAGACGCCGCGGAACCAGGCGATGTTCGGGCCGGCGGGCCATGCCTACGTCTACCGGATCTACGGCCTGCACACCTGCTTCAACGTCGTGACCGGCCCCGAGGGGACGGGAGAGGCGGTTCTCGTCCGGGCGCTTGAACCGGCCGGCGGGATCGGTCTCATGCAGGCGCGGCGGGGAACGGACGACCCGTTCGCGCTCACGAGCGGACCGGGCAAACTGACGCAGGCGCTCAACATCACGATGGACCTCGACGGGAGATCCCTCTCCGGGGGGCCCCTCGAGATCTGGTCGCCCGAGAGCCTCCCCGGCCGCCGGGTAGAGGGAGCGGGCGGGGAGATCGTGCAGACGACCCGGATCGGGATCACGAAGGCGGCAGACCTCCCGCTCCGGTTCTACCTCAAAGGGAGCCGTTACATCTCGCGGCGGTGACCCGTGCCGGGGCCCCGGCGCCGGACGATGCTCCCTTCCACTGCCTCGCCTTGCAGCGTTATCGTCTTCTCGGCCACCGGGATCTCTTTTCCGGCGCGTTTCAGGGCCTTGTCCACGATGTAGCGCACCCCGCTGCAGCAGGGCACCTCCATGTGCAGGACGGTGATCGACCGGACCGTGTGCCGTGAGAAGATCTCGGCGAGTTTCGTGATGTATCCCTCGGTATCCGCATCCAGTTTCGGGCAGAAGATGAGCAGGATCTTCCCCTGCAGGAAGTCCCGGTGAAACTCGGGGTAGGCGAAGGGGACACAGTCGCCGGAGACGAGGAGATCCGCATCGTCGAAGTAGGAGGCAGAGGGGTTGACGAGCGTCAGCTGGACCGGCCACTGCCGGAGTTCCGACTCGATCCGTGCGGCCTGTTCCGCACTTCTGGCCTCTTCCCGCTGAAGGCTCCTTGCCACGGTGCCCGGACATGCTGCGGGGGCGGCGGGTGTCTCGTGCGGGGGGACCGGGATCTCGTTGGCGTTCAGGTAATCGATCGCCCGGTGGTAGAGGGCCTCCTCCCCGTGGCCGAGGAGATGCTCCAGGTGTGCCTTGATGACACCCATCCCCTGCGGGACAATCTTCTCCATCACCGCCTCCTCGCTATAGGGTTCGGCCTCGCGTTCGACGACGCAGATCGCCCCCTCGGGACACGTCCCGATGCAGGCGCCGAGCCCATCACAGAAGAGGTCGCTCACGAGCCTTGCCTTCCCGTCGATGATCTGGAGCGCTCCTTCAGGGCAGTCCGGTATGCAGAGCCCGCACCCGGTGCATTTCTCCTCGTCGATATCGATGATCTTTCGCTTCATGGCAGACACCCCCGTAAAGGTTCCGTTCAGTATCCTTGGCGCCGTTTCTTAACTAGGTATCGCACGAAAGCAGTTATCCCCGAACAAAACGATGGTTATGGTAATGTCTCCCCCGCCGGCCCGCTATCCCGCACCCGCGTTCGACGTCTTCAACGTCTACTTCGAGCGGGTCTACGACCCCTCGATGCACGTCGTATTCACGTTCAGCGGTGAGATCGATGCCGGTGTCCTGCGGGAGGCGACGATGAGGGTGGTCGCCTCCGATCCCTACATCAGGTCCCGCTACGCAGAAGTTGACGACCGGCCGGTCTGGGAGGAGGTCCCGGAGGATGAATGGGAACGAGCGTTCATCCTCACCCGGGGCGGCGCCGACGAGCCTCTCACGACGCCACCCCCGCCGCTCGACGTCCGTTCCGGCCCGCAGGTGCGGGTCAACCTCTACCGGAGAGCGGCGGGGGACGTCGTCGCCGTCACCTGCCACCACGGCTTCTGCGACGCGGCCGGCGCCCTCACCCTTGCCCGGGAGGTCTTTGCCGTCTACCGGGGGATCATGGACGACCCGGGCTTCCGAACGCCGTCCCGCGCCCCTTATGAGCGGAGCACGAAGAGAGTCCTTGCGCTCTACCCGGAGGAAGAGCAGCGGCAGGCGCTCGCGGAGGAGGAGCCGTTCGTCGACCGGTGGCGCTTTCCGGTCGAGCAAACCGGGAGGGGGACGCCCCGTGTCGCCCGCCGGACGCTCGCGCCGGAACGGCTCGGCCGGATAAAGGCGTTCGGGAGAGAGCACGGGGCTACGGTGAACGACGTCCTGATCGCTGCATACTTCCTCGCCCTTGCAAAGATCCGGCATGACCCCTCCGACCGGGGAGCGCCCCGGTCGCTCCTGACCTCGGCCGATCTGCGGAGGAAGTATCCCGGCCTCTACGACGACGCTCTGCTCGCGAACCTCTCCATCGCCTACGAGGCCACCCTCTCTGCCGGGGAAGGGGCACGGCTCCCGGATATCGTCGGCCAGGTGACGTCGATAACGGCCCGCCGCAAGGCGGGCAGCCTCGGCCTCGCGACCATCCTCTTCTATGAGGAGATCATGGCCGGCGGGATGCCGGCGGTGCGGACGTTCTTCGACGGGATGATCGACCGGTATGAGGCGTCCGGCCACAAAAACCCGGTCTTCTCGAACCTCGGCATCTTCGATCCCGGCGATTATCTCCCGGTCCCGGGGAAGGACGGTTCGATGCTCGATCTCCGGGAGATCCAGTACCTCCCCTGCGTCTGCTGGCCGTACGGATTCTTGGTGATCGCCTCCACCTTCCGCGACCGCCTGACCCTCGCGGCGGCCTACGAGGAAGGGCCCTACTCGACGGCGACCGTGGAGCGGTTCCTCGAGTACGTGGACGAATACCTCCCGTGAGGCGCGCAACGTCCCGCAGCCCGCCCTCCCGGCATCGGGTTGTGCAGACCGGCCCGACAGGGTTAAATCTGACCGGGGCAAGTCTACAACAAACCAATTATCCACACCCCGTTCTACCCGTAAACTACAGAGAAATGAGGCGTAACCGATGGAGAACAAGAAGAAACTGACCACTGCTGCCGGCGCACCCGTGCCAGACAACCAGAACGCCATGACCGCGGGTCCCCGCGGCCCCATGCTGATGCAGGACGTCTGGTACCAGGAGAAACTCGCGCACTTCAACCGGGAGGTTATCCCGGAACGGCGGATGCATGCCAAGGGGTCGGGGGCGTTCGGCACGTTCACCGTCACCCACGACATCACCCGGTACACGAAAGCGAAGATCTTCTCGGAAGTGGGCAAGAAGACCGAGGCCTTCGTCCGCTTCTCGACCGTCGCGGGCGAACGCGGTGCGGCCGACGCGGAACGCGACATCCGCGGCTTTGCCATGAAGTTCTACACCGAAGAAGGGAACTGGGACCTGGTCGGAAACAACACGCCCGTCTTCTTCATACGCGACCCCCACAAGTTTCCTGACCTCAACCGCGCCGTCAAGCGCGACCCGAAGACGAACATGCGGTCCGCAAAGAACAACTGGGACTTCTGGACATCCCTTCCCGAATCGCTCCACCAGGTGACGATCACCATGAGCGACCGCGGGATCCCCTTCTCCTACCGCCACATGCACGGCTTTGGCAGCCACGCCTACAGCATGATCAACGCGCGAGACGAGCGCGTCTGGGTCAAGTTCCACCTCCACACCCAGCAGGGCATCAAGAACCTGACCGACGAGGAGGCCGAGGCGATCGTCGCCAAAGATCGCGAGAGCCACCAGCGCGACCTCTTCGAGAGCATCGAGCGGGGCGACTACCCCCGCTGGACGATGTACATCCAGGTGATGACCGAGGAGCAGGCGAAGAAGATGCCCTACAACCCCTTCGACCTCACCAAGGTCTGGTACAAGGGGGAGTTCCCCCTGATCGAGGTGGGCGTGCTCGAACTGAACAGGAACCCCGAGAACTACTTCCAGGATGTGGAGCAGGCGGCGTTCAACCCCGCCGCCGTGGTGCCGGGGATCAGTTTCTCACCCGACAGGATGCTGCAGGGGCGCCTCTTTGCATACGGGGACGCGCAGCGCTACCGCCTGGGGGTCAACCACCACCAGATCCCGGTCAACCGGCCGAGATGCTACGCGAACCCCTCTCACCGCGACGGCCAGATGCGGGTGGACGGCAACGCCGGTTCCGCCGTCGGCTACGAGCCGAACAGTTTCGGCGAGTGGCAGGAGCAGCCCGAGTATAAGGATCCGTTCCTGGAACTCTCCGGTGCGGCGGGGGCCTGGAACTTCCGCGAGGACGACGACGACTACTACACCCAGCCGGGCAAACTCTTCCGCCTGATGAGCCCAGAACAGCAGCAGGTCCTCTTCGAGAACACCGCGCGGGCGATGGGGGATGCGCCCGGCTTCATCAAGATCCGCCACATCGGAAACTGTTTAAAGGCCGACCCGGCCTACGGGAAGGGTGTCGCGGACGCGCTCGGCATCCCCCTCACGAACGTAACGTAGCGGCAAAACCTCTCTTTTTTACTCCTCGACGAAACAGAACGGGTCTTCTGCAGAGAAGTCCCCGCCTGCCGCATACGCCCGCACCCGGCAGCCGCCGCCGCAGAGGTCCCGGTAGCCGCACCGGCCGCACTTCCCCGAGAGGTCCCGCGGTGTCGCCCTGAACCGGGAGAGAACGGGATTCTCCGCATCCTGCCAGAGGCGCGAGAACGGCCGGTCCCGGACGTTCCCAACGAGGAACTCGGGCGACCGGGCGAACTGGCAGGGGTAGACGTTCCCCTTCGGGTCGATGTTTGCCACCCGCTTGCCCGCGCTGCATCCGCCGTTCAGGGACCGGACGAGCGCCTCGGCCCCGGCCAGATCGGGCGACCCGTCCCGTTCCATGGCACGGAGGAGGTGGATGCAGTCCTGCGGGGCATCGACGGTGAGGAACTCCATGGCGCCCGGATCGGTCTCGAGCGCCCTCCGGTAGAGGAGGGTGAGCGCCTCGTCGACCTCCTCTGGCCCCACCTGGAGCCGGTCGTAGGTCTCGCTCCCCCGCCCGCTCGGCACAAGCCAGTAGAGGCAGAACCGCGAGGCGCCGAGCGTTCCCGCAAGGTCGACCAGGGCATCGAGTTCCCCCATGTTCTCCCTCGTCAGGGTGACCCGGAGGCCGGTCCGGATGCCAGCCTCCCGGCACCGGGCAAACCCTTCAACAGCCCTCGCAAACGCACCCTCACTCCCCCGGAACGCGTCGTGGGTCTCCGGGGATGCACCGTCGAGCGATATCCCGGCGTAGCCTATCCCTGAGTCCTTGATCGTCCGGGCGGCATCAGGGGTGATCAGGGTGCCGTTCGTGCTGAGCGCGGTCTTGATCCCGCTCTCCGCCGCCGCACGCGCGAGTTCCGGCAGGTCCTCGCGGAGGAGGGGTTCGCCGCCGGAGAAGAGGATGAGCGGGACGCCCGCTACGGCGAGGTCATCGATGAGCGCGAGGGCTTCTTCGGTCGAGAGTTCCCCGTCCGTCCGCGAGCCCGGCCCGGACCGGCTGTAGCAGTGGGCGCAGCCGAGGTTGCACCGGTCAGTGAGGTTCCAGAAGACGACCGGCCGGTAGTCCTGCACGAACGCGAGGTACTTCCCCGGCACCTCGGTAAGAGGCCTCTCTCGGTGGCGCATAACGCCGCTGACCGTTCCCCGTCCATGCATGCACTGTGTAATCCTGTTCATGGTAGATCGCTTCCGTTCTCGTTGATGCGCACGTTCGGCACCCTCTTGTACTCCTCGGTGCTGAAGAGCACGATATTATCGCTGCACCCCGTCACCCGGGCCATCTCCTCGACCGCAGCGAGGACCGCCTCCCGGCTCCTGCCGTGGTGCACGGTATACAGGGTATACTCCCACCTCCCCGGCACCGGGCGGCGCAGGTAGCAGTGGGAGATCCCGGGAGCGGACGAGAACCGGGTGAACTCCTCCTCTCCCCACCCCGCGGGCGGGTGCCAGGCGACGAGGGCGTTTGCCGTGATCCCGAGGAGCCGCTGGTTGATCCGGGCCCGGATCTTCCGGATCGTCCCCTCCTCGCGGAGGCGCTGCGCCCGGCGGAGCACCTCCTCCTCAGGGATGCCGAGCCGTCGCCCGATCTCGGCAAACGGCTCAGTGACCATGGGGATCCCCTTCTCCAGTTCTGCGAGAAGGGCGAGATCAGTCGGATCCATACGAATCCTCCTCCGAGAGCGGGAACCGCACGTCGATCTTATAGGCGCGGACGGTGGAAAGGTCGAGCGCGTCCGCCTCCGGGATGCCGGTCCGGGAGAGGATCTCCGCGAGCACCGCGGAGAGCCGCTCCTCTGTCGGGGCGGCGAGGGTGAACCAGAGGGTGTAGGCATGGTCACGCCGGAAGTTGTGCGAGACCTCCGGGTAGGTGCTGACGATCTCCGCCACCTCGCGCACCCGGTCCTCCGGGACGCGGAGGGCGATCAGGGTCGCGGCGGCAAGCCCGAACCTCCGCGATTCAAAGACCGGCGAGACGTTGCGCAGGACGCTCGAGGTCTGCAGCCGCCGCATCCTCGCGACGACCTCGTCCTCCGCAAGCCCGACTCTCGCCGCGATAGCGGCCCACGGGCGGGAGACCAGGGGAAGGTCGTCCTGGAGGGCGTCGAGGATCGCGAGGTCGGCCCGGTCGATACCCCCGGGCTCGTAGGGGCACCACGGGTCTTCGCGGGTGACCTCCCCGCAGGGGTCGTCAGGCCGCATGAGGCCGTCGCACCACCGGGCAGGGACGGTATCGGCGCCGCGGCAGGCCCGCGCCCGGCACCCCCCGCAGACTCCCTTGTAGCCGCACCGGCCGCACTTCCCGGTGAGCCGGTCCGGGTCGCGGAGGGCGAGAAAGAGCTCAGAATTATTCCATATCTCAGAAAATGGCGTGGTGCGGAGGTTGCCCGCGCTCACCGGCAGGTAGGGGCAGGGCGTCACCTCCCCGGTCGCGTAGATCCGGCAGTAACTGATGGCGGCCATGCAGCCCCGGCTCCACCCGGGGTTCTCGATCCCGGCCTCGTCGGCGATCCGGCGAAACTGGGGGGCGCATGTCGGCCGGATCCGGAGACCGCTCTCCCGGTACCGGAGGAGGACCGCCCGGATCAGGTCCTCGTACTCGCGGGGATTGCCCTGGCCGGGTTCGCGTCCCCTCCCGGTCTCCACGGGGAAGAAGACCTGGTAGTCGCGGACGCCGAGGGATTCGCCGAGAGCGATGACCTCCTCGACGTCGGCGAGGACGGGGCGCATGACCGTCATGTTGATCCGGACGCCGAGCCCCGCGTCGCGGCAGTGCTTGATCGCCGCGACCGCCCGTTCCCATACGCCAGGGACGCCGCGGAACGCGTCGTGGGTATCCGGGTCGGCGGAGTCGAGGCTGACCGCCACCGACCGGACGCCCGCCGCGGCGAGCCGCTCTGCCGTCGCTTTATCGAGGAGATACCCGCTCGTGCCCATCGCCATCACGAGCCCCCGTTCGGTCCCGTAGCGGGCGATCTCGAAGATATCATCCCGCATCAGGGGTTCTCCCCCGGAGAGGACGACGATCGGCTTTCCGGCGCTCGCGAGCTGGTCGATGACCGAGAACGCTTCGGCGGTCGAGAGGACTCCTTTCGCTTCGTCAACGCCGGCGTCCGCGTAGCAGTGGGCGCACTTCAGCGGACAGCGGAGGGTGACGTTCCACGAGACCAGGACCGGCCCTCCCGGTGCTCCGGCGTTTCGGAGGCAGGCAGGCCCATAACCGTTTTCCGTACGCTGCATCCTCCTTCTTTCTCGTCGCCCTCGACTTCAACGTTGTGATGGTTCGTAGAAAGCGGACCGGATCTCGGACAAACGTATCAGTATCAGGAGTTCGCTCTCCCTGCCCGACCGGGAGACCTATCATCCCCGGTGAGTAATCCCGGGTCATGCCGCGAGCAAGGGTACTCGCGTTCAGCGATCTTTCGTGGGGAACGAAGGAGCGGGGTGCGCCCGGTGGCCGGAAGGTCGACCGGGACTCGTTCCTCCGCCTGATCGCGAGGGTTGACCCGGAGATCGTCGTCTTCGCCGGCGACGGTGCCTACGACCGGTGCTCCCGCTCGGGTCTCGATGAGACGGAACTCTTCCTCGGCCTCCTCCACGAGATTACATCGGCGGGAAGGCACTGCGTCATCGTCGAAGGGAACAACGACGATAAGATGGGCACCTACGCCCGCGTCCGGGAGGCGGCGGAAGCGAGCCCTTACATCCACGAGATATCGGGAAAGGCGGAGACCGCCTGCGGCATCCGCTTCCTCGGCGTCCCCACCGGGAAGGAGAAGAGGATGGCCGGTTCAGCCGAAGGGCCGGTCGATATCGTTGTCGCCCACGCCCCTCTCGCGAACCGGGTCTGGCTCTTCGACCTCCGGGCGGCGTGCATCCTCACCGGCCACTACGGGATGATGGCGTCCGTAGTCGCCGGGAAGGCATATCTCGCCCTCGACTGCTCCCCGGCCTCATATGCAGTGATCGAGCCAGGAAGGATCGAGTACGTTGCCGGACCGTGCCGGATTGTTATGCGACCCGGAGAGGAGATCACCGCGACGGAATGCGACCCGGCACTCCTCCGGGATCTCACGATCGGGCGGGGACCGCTTCCCTACCGCGAGGAGGTCGAGGCACTGCGGAGGGCGAAGCGGGAGATTGCAACGCTCGGGTGGGAGGAGGCCATTTTGCGCCTGCTCGCGGTGGGGATCAGGAAGACGCACATCGAGCGGTATCTCGGGAAGAGGGGGCACCGTTGATGCCAGGTGCACCGGCACGAAGATATGCGTATACCGGCAACACTGCTCTCAACAGTGCGACCATGATCTCCATTAAGAACCCTGGAATCTCCCACTGTCCTGCCGAAACTGCGCCCTACAGGCGGGGACGTCCGGCGATGGCGGGGAGGGGGGGACATGGCCGCAACGGCGGGACCGATCGAGTACCGCACCACGGACATCGCCGGCATCGAGGTTATCCGCCCGCTCTGGAACCGGATCTGCGAGCACCACCGCATCCGTGCGCGGACGTTCCGTGCCTTCTTCGAGCAGACGACCTTCGACGACCGCAAGGCGTACTTTGTCCGGTGCGCAGAGGCGGGAGACATCCGGGTCGACCTCGCCTCCGACCGTGGCCGATGCATCGCTTACTGCGTAACCTCGCTCTCGACAGAGCATACCGGGGAGATCGAGTCCCCCTACGTCGACGAGACCTACCGCTCGCAGGGTATCGGGACGGCCCTCATGATCCAGGCGCTCGCGTGGCTGGACGAGAACGGCTCGGTTGAAAACCGGGTGGCGGTTGCGGAAGGAAACGAGGAGGCCTTCCCGTTCTACCGGAAGTTCGGGTTCTACCCCCGCCGGACGGTGCTCGAACAGGTGCGAGGGAATGCACCCCACCGACGGCCGGAGACGTGAGATCCCCCCGTCCGGCAGCCGCGATCTTCCGATAAACCCCGCGTTTTTATTCGCCTGCAGGGCCGCTGGATCAGAGTCCGACCAGGGATTGCATGCCGCCATCGAGCATGCTCCGCGCACGGATGGAGCGGCGGATGGATACGCGTACCGTATTGTTTATCCCCCTTCCCTCGTACACCTGCATATGGATACGGTCATCGAGGCGATACGGCAGGAGTTCGCGGCGCACGCGGACCCGGAGATCCGGGAGAAAGGCCAGCGGTTCTTCAAGGAGGAGGTCCGGTGCTACGGGATGAAGACCGCAACCGCGGTCTCGATCGCGAAGAAGTACTGGAAGGAGGTCAAAACCCGCGAGAAGCAGGAGATCTTCGCCCTCTGCGAGGAACTCTACTCGTCGGGGATGATGGAGGAGGCGTTCGTGGTCTCTGCCTGGGCCCCGTTACTCGCCGACCGTTACGAGCCCGGCGACATCACCATCTTCCGCCGCTGGATCGAGACCTACATCACGAACTGGGCCACCTGCGACGGCCTCTGCAACCACGCCGTCGGGGACTACATCGTCCGTTACCCGGAAGCGGTCGATGAGCTGAAGCGCTGGACGCAGTCAACGAATCGCTGGATGCGGAGGGCGGCGGCGGTCTCGCTCATCGTGCCGGCGAGGCGCGGGGAGTTCCTCAATGAGGTCTTCAAGATCGCCGGGCTGCTTCTGACCGACACAGACGACATGGTGCAGAAAGGCTACGGCTGGCTCCTCAAGGAGGCGAGCCGGAAGCACACGGACAGGGTCTTCTCCTACGTCATGGCAAACAAGCGGGAGATGCCCCGGACGGCGCTCCGGTATGCCATCGAGTTGATGCCGAAAGACCTGAAGGCCGAAGCGATGAAGAAGGACTGGTAAGTCTCACGCGAAGTCGCGAAGGACGCGAAGGCAGGTAGATGGATACTTGTAAGCCATTTCGCGGCTTCGCGCTCTTCGCGTGAGGTTCTATCGCTATCCCTGTACTTCACTTCATGCAAAGGCGCAGGGTGGCTCAGAACCTGACCCGCGGCGCCTCTGCTTCCCGCATGTTGTTCTCCATCGTCCAGAAGTACGCCTCACCGTGGGCCACGCGGAAGACGGCGAGTTTCGGGTCGGCGGGGCCGGAGAGACCGATCTGGAGGAGCCACGGCCGGTCCCCGACAAGCCGCTCTTTCAAGGCCGGATCGTCGAGGAACTCGACCGCGCCTGCGACCCGCATCATCTTCCCCGCTTCGCCGGGCTCATAGAAGCAGAGCTCGACCTTCGGGTTTCTAATGAGTTGCTGCCAGACGGCCTTCGGCGTCCCGGTGTGGTAGTAGAACCCGGTCGCATCGGCAAACCACATGGCAAACGCCCGAACCCGGGGCTGATCGCCGTCCATCGTCGCGATGTAGGTCACGGGGTTTTCGTTCGCGAATTTCACGCATTCGGAAAATTCCATATTTCTCCCTCGTACAACCATACAGAAGCAGAATAGAAAAGGGTTCCGGGATTGGTCAACAGATCGGAATCCGGGATCCTATTGCCCCGGCAATTGCTGCACGGTGTCGAAACAAGCATAGGATCGAAGTTTTTTTCCATCAATCGAACGATCCGAGCCCAAATTTCCAGAACAAGCACCGGCATTTGATAAATATTTGGAAATATTTTAATATACTCTGGACATAGTCTGAGCTGGAGTTGATTGCTTTGACGCAGCAACGCAGTCCGGTCATCATGTTGATCGGCGTTATTGCCCTGATCATTGTAGTAGCAGGGGTTTGGGTCGTATTTTCACAAGGGGGGAAAGACCCGGTTCCGGAAAAGAATACACAGGAAGAGTTGAAGGCTCTCGCTGCGGAGATTGCAGGCAAGATCGACGGCGACGCCTTCGCCGCGCTCAAGCCCGGCGATGAGACCACACCGGAGTTCATCGCCATCCGCGACCAGCTCGCGGCCTTCCGGGGCGCAAATCCTGAGATCCTCTACGTCTACACGATGCGCAAGGTTGGAAACACCACCGAGTACGTCGTGGACGCGGACTACGGCAGCAGTGACGCACCCAAAATAGGCGAGGTCTACTATCCCACGGATGAAGATACCAGGTTCCTCGCCGGGTTCGAGGAGCCCTCGGCTGAACCCGAGTATTACACCGAAGAGTGGGGCAATGTCGTCGCCACCATCATCTCCGGGTATGCCCCCATCAAGGACTCGAGCGGTGCCATCGTCGGGCTCGTCGGCGTCGACATGGGGAGCGTTAAGGTGAACGCAGGTGCAGATTCGCTACCGAAGGCGCCCACTGAGGCGGAACTGAAGGCCCTCGCAGCGGAGATTGCAGGCAAGATCGACGGTGACGCCCTCGCCGCGCTCAAGCCCGGCGATGAGACCACCCCGGAGTTCACCGCCATCCGCGGCCAGCTCGCGGCCTTCCGGGACACAAACCCCGGGGTTATCTACATCTACACGATGCGCAAGGTCGGGAACGCCACCGAGTACATCGTGGACGCGGACTACGGGACCGGTGACGGAGTCGAGATAGGCTACACCTACCAGCCTACAGAAGAAGACACCGAGTTCCTCGCCGGGTTCGAGGGGCCGTCGACAGAGCCCTACTACATAGCAGAGTGGGGCGACGTCATCTACATGGCTACCTCCGGGTACGCTCCCATCAAGGACGCGAGCGGGGCGGTTGTCGGAATGGTGTGTGTCGACATCGGCGGTGCGATCACCGAAGATATGTTGAAAGACCTCGCAGTTGAGATTGCGGCCCAGATCAACGGCGACGCCCTCGCTGCGCTCAAGCCCGGCGACGAGGCCACACCGGAGTTCACCGCCATCCGCGACCGGCTTGCGGCTTTCCGGGACGAAAAACCCGGGATCCTCTACGTCTACACGATGCGTAAAGTCGATGATACCATCGAGTACATCGTGGATGCAGACTACAGGCCCGGCGACACACCCGCGATAGGCACCATCTACAAACCCACGGAAGATGATTCCAGGCTGCTCGCCGGGTTCGTCGGACCCTCCGCAGAGAGCGAACTCTCCACCGAGGAGTGGGACGACGCCACCGCCTTCATCATCTCCGGGTATGCTCCCGTGAAGGACTCGACCGGCGCTATCGTCGGGATAGTGGGCGTCGATATCGGGAGCATGGTTGCCTACTAGCCATCGGTGAAGCAAGCGGACAAACTCGCGGCGGGGATCTCCCGATCCCCTCTCACGCGATCTCCACCGCGGCCCGCGGCACACTCATCCGCTGCAACTTCCACACGAATCTGACTATTCTGACGAAAAATCTCCAGGGCGAACTGATCTATCGGGGCTGACGACTTGCCGCGGTTGCAGGCACCAGCACCCGGATGAATAGGTTTTAACCTCCTCAAAGAGAACTCGGTACGATGAAGAGCCCGTTTCATGTCATGATCATCCCCACCCTCGGTTGCCCATCGAAGTGCCACTACTGCTGGAGTTCCGATGAAAGTTCTCCAAAAATGAGCATCGAGACCGTACGGGAGATAGCGGCGTGGCTCAAGGACTACCGGTCCGATCAGGTCACCATCACCTTCCACGGGGGCGAACCGCTCCTTGCCGGGGCAGACTTCTACCGCGAGGCGCTCCCCATCCTCTCGGAGGAACTCGCCCACCTTGAACCGACGTTCGCCCTGCAGAGCAACCTCTGGCTGCTCACCCCGGAACTGGCGAAGATCCTCGCGGAATACCGTATCCCCATCGGCTCGAGCATCGACGGCCCCGAGGAGATCACCGACATGCAGAGGGGGACGGGCTACTTTGCAAAGACGATGCGGGGCTACGGGATTGCACGGGAGAACGGGCTTGATGTCCGGTTCATCTGCACGTTCACCAACCAATCGGTCCGGCGCAAAGAGGAGATCGTCGACTTCTTCCTCACGAGCGGCTTCCCCCTCAAACTCCACCCTGCACTGCCGTCGCTTCGGAGCGACGACCCGAAGGAGTGGGCGCTCGAACCGGAGGAGTACGGGGAACTGCTGGTCTACCTCCTCGACACCTACCTGGAGAACCTGGGCAAGATCGAGATCATGAACATCAACGACCTCTGCAAGGGCGTCTTCGTCCGGCACGGCACCGTCTGCACGTTCGTGGACTGCATGGGAAGCACCCTTGCCTTCGGGCCGGACGGGAGCATCTACCCCTGCTACCGGTTTGTCGGGATGCCGGAGTATGCGATGGGGAACGTCTACGACCGTCCAACCCAGGAAGATCTCGCCCAATCGGACGCCTGGAGACTGATGCACGCATTCAAGGACTACGTCGACGGCGCCTGTAAAGAGTGCTCCCATACCAGATACTGCCGGGGCGGGTGCCCCTACAACGCGATTGCGCCGACAGCCGGCGAGATCCAGGGGGTCGACCCCCACTGCGTTGCGTACAAACGGATACTCGACGAGATCACCGAACGGCTGAACGACGAGATGTTCGGCTCAGGTGATGACGAGATGGGCGGGTTTGGATCGCCGTTCGGACGGAGGCCAAAACCGGGGATCATGGCGATCCTGCAGACGATGGCAACGCGGTAGGGGAGGCCGGTGCAGGGGTAGCACCGGAGTCTTGAGAGTGAAAGCCGGTTGTTGCGGGCGGCCCGGCCCTCGTCTTCCTCGTCACGTATGCGGGAGCGATCTCGGTAGTCTCTCTGGTCCGGCCCCGGTGGACTGGAAAGGCTGACCGGCTACCCCACACTCTTCCGGCTCATGGCGCCGGCTACATCCTCGTGGTCACCTTGAAGAAGGGCTCGGCCGCTTTCCCGCCGTCGGGGACTTCGTCGTGCTCCTCGACCACCCAGAGGCCGGCACGAGGAAGAGCCGGGCTGTGCGGTGCAGGCAGCCGTCGCGGCCGGAACCCTCCCTGCGGCACGGCTGGAGAGTTTTCAGAGGCTCGTGCAGGAACTCGCGTTCGAACAGGATAAAGCGGAGATCGGGCTTGTAAGGCTTGAGAAGAAACGCTGGAAAGCGATCGGCAAGATCCAGAGGGATATCGGGAAGACGAAGGGGAGGTGACGGCCCCCCTAAACTCCCTTCCGGAGGATGAAGAACTCGTAGCCGTACTCGTCGGCATGCTCCCGGTAGACGGCGATCTCGTGTTCGGCGAACTCGATCTGCGCTTCCGCATCGGGATTGCCGGTGAAGTTCGGCCGCAGGTCTTCTATCCGCTTGAGGACCTGTACATAGTAATTCTCCCACCATGCGGACGCAGGCAGCGGAAAGGTCGCGACGACCTCGTAGCCGGCACTCTCGGCGATCGCGCGGTTCTTCCGGACCGTCGTTATCGCCGGGTAGCACTCGTTCCAGAACGTCGCTGCCTCCGGCGAGGGGGTATCGGTGAACCAGGCGGCCTCGGTGAGGCAGAGGTAGCCCCCCGGCCGGAGGCAGCGCTTCCATGAGGCGAGCCCCTCTCGGAATCCCACGATGAAGATCGAGCCCTCCGCCCAGAGGACGTCGAACGATCCGTCAGGAAACGGCAGGTCGTCCATCGAGGCCCGGACGGCGGTGATCCGGTCGCCCACCCCGGCCGACGCCGCACTCCGGGCGAGGTCGTCGAGGAACGGCCGGTAGATATCCGTGGCGGTGAGGTGACAGCCCGGGCAGATCCGGGCAAGTTCGACCGTCTGCATCCCGGACCCGCACCCGATATCCAGGATCTCGGGTTGGGGCGGGAGACCGGCGAGCATCGAGAAGGCCTTCCGGGTGCATGCGTTGCTCCCCGGTCCCTGGCGGGGCAGGTTCTCGTGCAGGGTAAAGACAAAAGGGGTGTCCATGAGAGTAGTGCACGGTGCGGCTCTATAACCCATGTGGTCGGAACGGTCTCCGACTGTCGCCAGAAATCCCGCCAGAGCCAAATACCATCGCCGCCCAATCATGCGTATGGACCAGAGAACCCCCGCCTCCGAACTCCGCGATCGCATGGAGCGGTTCCGGCTCCGCATGGATGCGGAGAACCCGTCGTGGGAGGCTGCCGCAATCTTCGGGAGGGTGAACGAGTTCTACTTCACCGGGACGATGCAGGACGCTGTCCTCCTGGTTCCCCGTAGCGACGAGGCCGTCCTCTGGGTGCGCCGGAGTTACGAGAGGGCGCTCGACGAGTCGTTCTTCCCCGATATCCGGCCGATGCAGAGTTACCGGGACGCCGCGGCCGGGATGGGGACATGCCCGGAGACGATCCATCTCGAGATGGAGGTGGTGCCCCTCGCACTGCTCGAACGCTTCCGGAAACACTTCCCGTTCCGCGAGGTAAAGCCGCTCGACGCACAGGCGGCAAAGGTCAGATCGAAGAAGAGCGCCTACGAACTCGCGATCATGGAGCGGGCGGGGAGGATTCACTCTCATGTGCTCGAAGACTGCGTCCCCGGTATGCTCACCGAAGGGATGAGCGAGGCCGAACTCGGCGGCGAGGTCTTCTCCCGCATGGTCCGGGAGGGGCACCAGGGGATAACCCGGTTCGGGATGTTCGGGACGGAGATGGTGCTCGGACAGCTCGGTTTCGGAGAGAACTCTCTCTACCCGACCAGCTTCGACGGGCCGGGCGGGTGTCGCGGAGCGGCTCCCGGCGCGCCGGTGCTCGGCAACCATGACCGGAAGCTTAGATCGGGAGATTTAGTCTTCGTCGACTGCGGGTGCGGGGTGCAGGGCTACCACACCGACAAGACGGTGACGTATATGTTCGGGCGGCCGCTCCCCGAAGAGGCGATCGAGGCGCATCACCGGTGCGTGGAGGTTCAGGACGAGACAGCATCGATGCTGCGGCCGGGGATGATCCCGGCAGAGATCTACGCGACGATACTCGGCGGCCTTGAGCCGGCGTTCCTCGAGAACTTCATGGGGTTCGGGGAGCGGCGGGTGCAGTTCCTGGGCCACGGCGTCGGCCTGCAGGTGGACGAGATGCCGGTGATCGCCCGGGGTTTCGACGAGCCGCTCGAAGAGGGGATGGTGATCTCACTCGAACCCAAGAAGGGGATCGCGGGTGTCGGGATGGTCGGGATCGAGAACACCTTCGTGGTCTCCCGCGGGGGCGGCCGGTGCATCACCGGGGCGAACGCCGGGCTCATTCCAGTGTACTGAGAGGCGGCTCCCCCACGCTCAGGAGAGCCCGGCAACCGGCTGCATCGGCTCGACCCGCTCTTCAAGGAAACCCAGCAACTCCCGGTTGACCTCCCCGGCGTGGGTCCAGGTGATCCCGTGCGGCCCGCCCTCGATCACCACGAGACGGCTCCCCTCGACCGTATCGTGGATGCGCTTGCCCGAGGCGGGGAAGGGCACGATCCGGTCGGCGTCGCCGTGGATCACTAGAACCGGCACGTCGATCTTCGCAAGGTCGCCCCGGAAGTCGGTCAGCCACGCCGGGACGCAGTCGAGCGTGCCCCGCGGGGAGGCGGCGGCCGCGATGTTCCAGCTGAGGCGGAGGACCTCGTCGCTGATCCGGTCGCCCCCATAGACGTCGACGTTGTAGAAGTCCTGGAAGAACCCGGTGAGGAATGCCGGACGGTCGGCGGCGATGCTCTCCATGAAGCCGTCAAAGGCGCTCCCCTCGACGCCTTCGGGGTTGTCAGCGGTTTTGAGCAGGAACGGGGGGATCGCGGATATGAAGACGGCACGCTCCACGCGGTTGCTCCCGTAGGTGCCGAGGTAGCGGGCGACCTCGCCACCGCCCATCGAGAACCCGACGAGCGTTGCCCCGGCGAGGTCGAGCTCCGTCATGAGCGTGTGCAGGTCTCCGGCCAGGGTATCGTAGTCGTAGCCGAGGGTCGGTTTGGCGGAGTTGCCAAACCCCCTGCGGTCGTAGGCGACGACGCGGTAGCCCGCGTCGATCAGCGCCGGCACCTGCTTCTCCCAGGACTTGCTTGAGAGCGGCCAGCCGTGGACCAGGACGACCGGCTTGCCTGTGCCATGATCTTCGTAGTAGAGGTCGATTGGGCCCGAGTTTTCTTTTCCGACGGTGATGTAAGGCATGGAATACCTCCTCTGCGGGGTTCCGAGACTGGCCATACTATATAATGGTACGGCACGGGAAGGGCTCGCCCGGGATCGAAGGAATTAGACCGTCCGGGTCCACCGGAAAAAGGATTTTTGAAGAGAGAAGACTTATGAGGGCAGTTCCCCTATGGCTTGATCGGGAACGGAGGGATAGATTGGGTCTCATCAGGAAGGTATCCATCGCGATCGCGGCTCTGGTAGTATTCTCACTCATATTCATGGTATTGACCATAGGGATCCTGTGTTACTCCGCATCCGAGAACTTTGAATCCTCATACCACTACGGATTGACGATCTCCACGACGGGCCCCATTGAGAACGTAGTCCTCCTGATCCCCCTTCCATCCCGCTACAACCCGGATACCGGAACAAACGTGACCCCCTTTGATCTCTCCCGCGCCACCCTCACCAATTTCGACCGGGACAACATCTCGATACGCATCGAGGACGTTAGTGGGGTTCCCATGCTGAAGGTCTCAGCCGACCGGATCGATCCCGTCTACAAGAACCGCATCAAACCGATCGGGATTATGCCGGGGCAGAACGAGTCGGATCTCCCGAAACCAACCCATATCTACTCCAACCGATCTTCGGAAGAGACGCCGGTGCTCATCGAGATGGAACTCTCTATGTTTGATGCCAATCCCGGCCACGAGATAGACACCAGGATACCGGTGGGAACCGAGCCCCTCTTTGCGCCGTACCGGATCGTCGGCAACCTCACCGGCTCCGGCGGGCCCGTCGACGACTACTATGTGAGCCCGGGGTCGTCCGGCTACGTCGTCGAGGTGCCGTTCATCCTCTCCTTCGACGCCGGGGACGATAACGTCCTCGCCGTCTCGACCGACTTCCAGGGGATAAACCAGTGGTGGATTCTCGGCTGGCAGTCGAACTCGTACCGCGAGAGTGTGCGCCACGAGTTCACGGGTCCGTGCAACGGCACCTATCCGGTGAAGGGTATCCTCGTAGGTAACGTCTCAAATCTTCTGTAATTTGTCTGAGCCCTGTCTCCTTGCCTGATCATTCTCTTTCCATTGTCAAGTATCTTTTGCCGGTGACCCACTCCTCGTTGATATCCATCAGGATGGCTCCGACCAGCCGGATGAGGGATTCCTCATTCGGGAACACGCCTGCAACCTTGGTTCTTCGTTTTAGTTCTCTATTGACTCGCTCCATCATGTTCGTCGTTCTGAGCCGTTTCCCGTGCGGTTTTGGGAATGCCGTATAACTCATGAGCCCCGGAAGGAATCGCTCGATGGTGTTGGCGGCTTTCCGATATCCTCTGGTATTCAGGTCATCAGCGAGATCCTGGAGTCTCTGCTCATTCCCATAGGCCTCCTTCAGGCCTTCTACAACCTTATTCTGATGTTTCCGGGGAATATTCCTCAAGACGGCTCGGGTACAATGAACCTGACACATCTGCCAGGATGCACCGAGGAAGGCGGCTTCAGCCGCCTTCTGGATGCCGGTATGCCCATCCGAGATGACCAGT
>JAAYND010000304.1 GCA_012521035.1 Methanomicrobiales archaeon | reverse complement strand
GATGCGTGAGAAGGCTTCCTGGAGTCCCGGGGTCTGGTATACCGGGTCTGAGAAGAGGTTTCGCCCGATCTCCTCGGGGGTCGTGTCGTATATAACCGTCCCGTCTGTCTGCGTCACCCAGATCTCATACAAAGTGCCGCTCATCAGGGGTGCCGCTACCCGGTTGATGAGGGTGTCGGGGCGGTAGGCGATACTCACAAACCCTATGTACTCCCCTTCTTCATCAAAGATCGGGTAGCTCTGGGCAACACCGGCGTATCCCTCTGCAAGGGGGAAGACCTCGCTTACGAGTGGTATCTGCTCCCGGACCGACCTCTCTGTCTCCAGATGGGATGATATGTCACTTCCCACCGTTCCGGCGTAGTTATCGGGGATGGCCATGGTCACGATGCCCTCTTTCGTCACCACCAGGGTCGACTCCGTGTAGGGATGGTTCAGCATCGCCTGCCGCACCGCCTCCTTTCCTTCGGCGCCACCAGGTCCGGTCTCGCCGAGAACCCGGGCACTCTCACCGATGGAGGCCCGTATCGCCTCAAGTTCGCTGTTTATTCCGGCGATAGCCTCCCGGAGGATCGTCTCCCCTGACTCATCCACGGGAGGAGGCAGGGTCTCTTCTGTGCAGCCCGCCACAAGCACCATGATGGCGATGAGGAGGGCGGTGATGATCACATGTATACGCATAATTCTGGATAGACAGAGCCTGTACTAAAATCTGCCGGTTTTAAGATAGTTACTATAAAAATAGGGCGTTGTTATGGGTTATTGGTCGGATCAGATGGTGATAATACTCCTGATATGGCATTCCATCTATCTTCGGGGCGTGCCCACCGGTGAGGGGGCTTTCGCCCTGTGGATGCCGGTCCTGTATCCTCGCGTTCGCCGGCATCTCACGGGGTCAGGGGAGGCGTCTCCGGGTGCGCGGGCATGGAAATACCTGGTTTTCGGGAACAGTCCCGGGACGTGGTATATCTCCTCTGGTAGCGACCGCGCCATACCCCGGGCGTGAGGGCACGCCTCGCGCTCCTCCAGGCGAGGGGTCTCTGGCCGGCATAAGGGAACGTTTTGATCCCTGTATCCCCACAGATGTCACGTTTATTTCGCCGGCGGGCGCATTGCCACGGGATCTATCCTGGAGGTACCGGGTTATTCAAAAGTATTTCGGTGAAATACGCTAAAAACGGCGTCCGACAGCCGAAACGAAATAGGATGGCATAAATATTGCGTGCGTCATCTTATGATTGGGGAACTATTACCCCGGTGACATGAGAGAACTGTAGATGCGAGTGGAGCGCATCCCGGAGGGATGCGCTCCCACTCACTCTATCGTGTGCGGACTCCACCGCGCTCGGGCGGTCGGGTGGTGGATATCCACCCCCCGCACTGCCTTTCTGTATCACGCTCTTTCTTGTACAATCGCCCACGGACCGGAGGGGAATGTCCCGGTGTTGTGGGTATCTGCCCTCCCTCCCGGTTGCATGGTCAGGGGTTCCCGGGGATCACGCCATGTACAGCGCCTGAATGGCTATGACCTCGCTGCTGTCCTTTGCCTGCGCGTAATCCTCGAGGGGTTCGGCGTTTACCTCAAGGAACCGGAGCCCCCACCCGAACGGGGCGAGTATGCTTCGGGCCTGTTCCTTCTCCCCGAGGATGTAGAGTGTCGCGGCCATCGCCTCGACCGATGTCAGCCGGAACGGTCGGCCGAAGTTCACCGGGTTTGCGGCCACGAGGAACGGGAGCGCCCGGCGGTTGCGCCAGCGCGAGACGGCCCCGGTATCGAGCACCTCCCAGGAGCAGTCGAGCGCCGTTATCGAGGGGAGGTGCCGGTCGGCGGGGGAGACCGCCTGCTCAGCGGTTGGATCGAGGAGGAGGGTCTGGCGGGGGATCTTCGCGATGGACGTGATGATGGTGGCAAGTCCGCGCTGCCCGAGTTTTTTTGCCGTGCATTTCCGGGGGTCGCAGGTGTTGTCCCGGTAGGCGTAGAGCGGTATCATCTGTCTTGTTATGGTACGCCGTCCAGGTACTAATCAATGTACGTGCTCGTCGCTCCCTGTATCAGAGATCCTGCATACCGTGCTCGCGGTATAACGACTGACGAGGATATCAACTACTTCCGCCGGGCGATCGAGCGATGCCGGCGGTTCTCCATCGATGTTGTACTGCTCCCCTGCCCGGAGACGCTCTACCTCGGGGCCGACCGGCCGCCGGCCTCGTTCCTTGAGCGGCTCGCAACCCCGGAGTTTGCAGCACTCCTCGACCGGCTTGAGGCTGAGGTCCGCGCCATGATCCGGGAACGCGGTGAGATGCCGCTTGCGATCGTCGGGGTGGATTCGTCCCCGGCCTGCGGGGTGAATATGACGTATTACTCGTCCGAGAAGGAGCCCGGACGCGGTGCGTTCCTCGCCCGGTTCCCCGATATCCCCGCGGTCGATGTGAAGGAGTTCTCCCGGTACCGCGTCTACCTCGCCGGCCCGCTCTTCTCGGAGGCGGAGAGGGCGTATAACCTTACCATCCACGACCTCCTCGAAGAGCATCTCTTCGATGTCTACCTCCCGCAGGATGTGGGTGATACGAGCAATACCCGGGGCCGGGAGGAGCATGCGGCTATATTTGCGCAGCACGTCCGGGCGCTCCAGGATGCTGATATCGTTGTGGCGGTCATCGATGGCGCGGATGCGGATTCGGGGACGTCCTGGGAGATGGGGTACGCATACGCTCTCGGGAAGCGGGTGGTGGCGCTCAGGACGGATTTCCGGATCGCCGGCCACCACGAGCTGGTTAACCTGATGCTCGAGGAGTCCGCGACGGTGGTCGCAGCGAAGGAGGAGCTTCCCGGTGTGCTCGGGTCGCTTCTCTGAGGGATGGGGAGAGCATTCTGGTATCAGGGGAGATCCAGATCGCGCCCGGGGGAGTCGCCTGATGATACGCCCGCGAGAAGATTGTTGAGATGGGGAAGAGGTAGCGGCTCGTGGAGGTGTGATGTTCCCGGCCGGTGGGTGGGGTAGTGCCGTCCCGGCCGCCGATGAATGCCTGTTTTTCGTCGAGTGCGTAGCTGTTCGTCTCCATATCGTGGAGACGGACTTCTTCATCCCGCCCCGGGACTAAAGCAGCGGTCATGGCCCGGGCAGAGGGGTGGTGGATCGGGTTGTGGGGAGCGGGGGAAAGGTTCTATGGAGAACTCCCTCACACCAGCCTTGACTGAGTTCCCTTCTTCCCCCCCGCCCGCACCCTCTCAAGCAAAACCGCCGCCGGCTCATACTCCCGCCCCTCCCGCCGGGCGAGTTCCGCCTCGGTAGGCACCAGCCGGCCGGAGAACGCCTGGGCGAGGACGGACTGCCGCATCGCCCCGGTCCTCTCACGTGCCGCCGCGACCCCGGTCTCGACCTGATCGGCGAGGGCGAAGAGGGCGTCGACCCGGCGGACGATCTCGTGCTGTTCGGGGAGAGGGGGGAGAGGGAGTGCGATTGTCTTGAACCGTTTTAAACTTACTTTTTTCTGTGCAACGCCCATTGTTATCGAGAATATTTGTTTTTTCACTGATTCCGAATTGAACGCATATACGAAAAACGATGCATCCTGTAT
>JAAYND010000303.1 GCA_012521035.1 Methanomicrobiales archaeon | reverse complement strand
GGCGTATGGTCGTTGTGGACCACCTGGACCGAGAAGTTGTGTTCGCCCGGTGTCACGTTCTCCCAGGTATAAGAGTCATTTATCGAGACGACGTAACCGCCGATCTCCGGGATGGCGGGAGCGCTCTCGTTTGTCGGTATCGGAGCATCCAGGTAGTAGTGCAGGTGGCCTTCACCCGGTGCATTCGGCTGCCCTGTGGGCTCGACCAGTGTGAAGTTCGTCAGGTTCACCTCGATGGTCACGTTCCCCGCGGCGACACTGGAGTTATCCTCGGGCGATGTTATCGTAACATTCACATCGGTAGTCTGGTTCGCAGTCTGGTTGGTCGCATCCTCTTCCTGGGCGACCGCCCCGGAGAAGAGGGCTATACACCCTATCACCAGGATGATGATCAGGAGTCTATTCAGTCTCGTCATACGGGGCGGGGGGATGGAGGCAGGCATGATATACCTTTCGCAAGGGCACCCTTCGGGCGCTGGGAAAGGGTCGGATGCCGATATCCCTCGCTGTAATGGCATGAATATCTGGAGGACAGGGTTTAAGTAGGGGGGTATCATACCCCCGCACATGATACGCATAAAGAGGATCTATGAGGAGGCCTCGGAGGACGACGGGCTCCGGGTTCTCGTCGACAGGCTCTGGCCGAGGGGTCTTTCGAAGGAGAAGGCCAGGGTCGACCAATGGGAGAAAGAGCTTGCACCGACGACCGAGCTGCGGCACTGGTTCGGGCATGACCCGGCGAAGTGGGAGGAGTTCCTGGAACGTTACCGGGCCGAACTTCGAGATAAGGAGGAAGCGCTCTCCCGGCTCCGGCAGGAGGGGGATGAGGGTGTTGTCACACTCCTCTACGCCGCCAAAGACGAGGAGCACAACAACGCCGTGGCGCTGAAGCGGTATATCGAGGAGGGGTAGGCGAGGAGTGCGGGGGGATTCGTGAACGGTTGTAAATAAAAGAAGATCTGGTCTCCAGAAAGACGATCACAGGATGATATAGCCAGCGATCGCTCCCGGAGACTTTGTGGGAGATGTGGCCCGGCAGAGTGATGACGAGGCCGGTAGATCGGCCGGGACACGGGATGAGAGGCCTTCTGGTTCGCCGGCATCGCCTGTGGGCCCGGGGGGCCGATGCGGAGGGGGCAGGCCGGCCGGGTGGTGTATCGTCCTGCTGAGGGGAGAAGAGCGCCGGAGGCCTCCAGCCGGGGTTTTTGCAGAAAGATCATGGGGTCCGGGGCCCGGGCTGTTGAGTGGGGTGAGCCCGGTGGGCAGGATTGGGTGGGTGTGTACATGAGATTCCGGGTCACACCATCCTGTATGGGTCTTCTCTATGAACTCCTCGTAGCCCATCCCTCTGGGCGTACCGCTCAATCCTCTCAATGGCCTCAAGGGTATCCAGGAGGTAGAGGTTATACTCCCGGGGCATACCTGACACTCGTGAGGATATAAGGCGCGAGACCTGGCTTTATGGTATCACGATCGGTGAGGTCGACATTCCTTCCAGAGAGATCCTCAAGGAAGAACTTGAGATCCATGTACGTATCGAAGGAACACCACCTCTCCTCAAACTCGATAAGGATACCAATGTCGCTCTCCTCACCCCGGACAAAGGATCCAGAGATGCCAATCCGCCGGACACCTGGTCCCCGGATCTGCTCCCGGTGATCTGCAAGCATTCCGATGATGTTCTCAGCCGTAAGCATGCTGCACCGCGCCTTCGTTGCGCCTCGATCAGGATAACGCTTTTCTCCGGGTTGCCGCAGTGCGCGAGAGACCCGATCCTCTTCCGGTCGGTGGAGGAGCTCCGCAGGGGACCTATGCCGGCATACCCCATACTCAGGCTCCCGGCCGGCCCCGCCCCGGGAACAACCACCCGGGGGCCGGCACAACCGAAGACACCCAAATAGTAAGGCTTATGAGCATCTGCACGGACGTTCTGACAAAGTAACGTATGTCCATGGCAGATATCCCCAAATCAGCGTACCACTGCGCGACGCCCGGGCCGGCATACATAAACCCCAAACACTCACCACCGATACCCCTCACAGCACAAGGACTCAAAAGATGGCACAACTGGAACAGATCGAAGGAATCGAGAGACAACTCTGGAACACCATGGACAGACTGCGGGCGAACCCGGACCACGCAAGCAACGAGTACTTCCTGCCTGTCATGGGCCTGATATATCTCCAGCACGCATACAGCAGTTCCTTCGCGATCAGGAGTGAGATCGAGGCCGGCCTCCCGGGACGCGGCGGCAGGATCCGACCGTTGAGAGAGGAGGACTCCTCGCAGAAGAGCACAATCTACCTGCAATCGGAGGCGGTGTCTGACTGCCAGGTCGGCCTCAGCGGTAACGGCGACCGTGCCCGGGCCATAATCAAGGTGATGAAGCCTATCGAGAGCGACTGCAAAACTCTCCCCGGAGCGAGCGCCAGGAACTTGATAACGCCGCTTCTGGTCAGCTCCCCCGCACGCCCAACCCGGGTGATCTCAAACAGATCTCCAGCGATCTCTCTGGCCGCATCTATGAGTATCTCCTTACCCGGTTCGCTGATCAGAAAGCCCACGATGCCAGCGAGTTCTTCACACCGGTCTCGCTCATCGCTAATGCTCTTGACCCGGCCTGCGGATCGTGGAGCGCGTTCGTCCAGGGTAGCCGCCGGCCTGCTCGCGACCCTCAATGCAGAGAGGCTCCACGTCGATCGCTGGCACGAGGAAGAAGCCACCCGGGACGCCGGCAGGCTTACGATCCATGATATCCTGTGGAGCAGCTCGGTCGGGCTGCCGGTGGATCGGTATACCGAGGATGGCGTACTGGTGAGGGCGAAGGATGTCTATCGCCGCATACCGGGCTTATCCCACGTTCCCGCCACCGTTCTACGAGGAGGGGCCGGCTCCCCCTTGAGCCAGGGGTATAGAGCAATCCTGAACGCAGGCCCGCGTTGACCGGGGGCCATGGAGGGGATCTTATGAAGAAGTTAGATGCGAATCAGATCGAACAGGCCATATCGTCACTCTTACCCGATGAAGAATACAGGAAGACCTGCTTATCGTTGTTTGTAGAATCGCTTATTGAAGCCAACTCATATGGGAAGAAGAAGTGGGGAGTGTACTGTCGTAGCGATCGCGTCCGGCTTCTGGTCGGCAATTTGATCGTCTTTACAATTCACAAGGAGGGGCTGTGGCTATCTCTTGATAAGCAACTCCTGGATGAGAGGAAAGATGCACAGAACCTGTTAGAAGCGAGCGAGGCATGGCGCTGGGGTGAAGGTGACTGGGCCGAATATCAGCGAGTACCATCGAGGAACGGGTACTATATCCCGTCAAAGGATAGCTTGGATATCTGGCCGGTGATACGCGGTCTTCACTTTGAGCACATAAAGAAAACTGCCGGCGAATGTAACCAATTAAGAGGGCCCAGCCAGAGAAACCACAGCCCTGAACTCCTGGCATACATCAGTAGCGAACTTGAGCGAAGCATCCCCTACCCGGATTACGGTGCCAAACCAGAAACCAATGCCGTCGACGATCTCAGGGAGTTTGAGAGAACCTACAAGAACCTGTCTAAGACCGAACGCGAATCGCTAATACTGAGCCGTATAGGCCAGGGAGAGTTTCGTTCCCGCCTGATAAATTATTGGAAGAAATGTGCCGTTACGGGATGCGATTCGATTGATCTGTTAAGGGCATCGCATATCAAGCCCTGGCGAGACTCCGACAATACAGAACGTCTTGATATCTATAATGGGTTGTTGCTTGCCCCGAATCTGGACAGCGCTTTTGATAGAGGCTACATCAGTTTTGATAATAGCGGAGAGATACTCATTAGTGATAAGTTGAGCAACGACAGCAGGAATAAGCTCGGGATTCACTCTGGAATGAAGCTTGAGAGAGTGGAAGAGAGCCACTGTAAGTATCTCGAATATCACAGGCGGGAGGTATTTGGGTAAAATGAGAGAGGATGACGTGAACGAAGAGGCGATGCCGCAGGACAACCAGAAACTCACGATTATGGTTTCCTCTACAGTGTACGGCATCGAAGAACTACTGGATCGGATCTATACGCTCCTGACTGCGTTCGGCTATGAGGTCTGGATGTCTCACAAGGGAACCGTTCCAGTCTTTTCGAACCGCTCCGCTTTCGAAAACTGCATCGCGGCGACAGAGAACTGCGATCTGTTTCTCGGTTTGATCACCCCCCATTATGGCAGCGGGAGGGATGGAGACGGATTGTCCATTACCCATCAGGAGTTGAAGCGAGCCATCGCGCTGAACAAGCCACGCTGGCTCCTTGTCCACGACCATGTCGTTTTTGCCCGGCAGCTCCTGAATCATATCGGCCATAGGGGAGAGGCAGGACGAAGAAAACTCCCCCTTGCAAAGAACCGGATCATGGACGATCTCCGGGTCATCGATATGTACGAGGAGGCCATACTTTCTGAGAAACCCCTGCAAGAGCGGAAGGGCAACTGGGTTCAGGCGTTCAGATCTGATGATGATGCAGCCCTCTTTGCAACCGCGCAATTTTCGCGTTACCAGGAAGTCGAAGCGTTTGTGCAGGAGAACTTCCAGGATAGCGATCATCTCTCCCGCGCAATCCAGGGCAGAGGTGACCGACCATGAAGGCGAAAGCCATTCGCGAGATACTATCTCTTGGAGAAGGGCCGGATATTGAAATTTTACCCGACTGCAGAAACCTCGGTATCATCGGCCCGGCAGTCTGTGGCTTTCTGAACACTTCGGGAGGATACGTTGTCTGCGGTGTGGATGAGCAGGGTAGAGTCGCCGGCATTGAGGATCCTGATGCTATGGAAAAAAGCCTCGAACAGGAGTTACAACAGGCTCTCTCCCCTGGCGCACTGGTCCCGGTTCAGGCACACGAGATTGAGGGTAAAACCCTGCTTGTCATTGAAGTGCCGGCCGGCAAAGATCTGCCATACGCATTTGAGAATACCATCTACCTTCGTACAGGCGAGATCACGCGGAAGGCGGATATCGAGACCATCCGTGATATGGTGCTCCGCAAGCAGGTGGAGCCTGAACGGTGGGAGCGCCGCTTTTCTTCTGCGGATATGAGTGAAGATCTGGATCTTGCGGAGATCCAGTCTACCCTGAAAGAAGTGGCTGCATCAGGGAGGTTCCGGTTCCGGGACAGTAGCAATCCCGTTGCAATCCTTGAAGATCTCTCGGTCTCCAGGTATGGCCGCCTGACGAACGGCGGCGATCTTCTCTTCGGAGCCAATCCCGCTGTTCGTTATCCACAGAGCCGTGTCCGGGCAGTGGTCTCCCGGGCGGACAGAACTGATGATACGTACCAGGACATGAAGTCCTTTGAGGGGCCGCTGGTGTCGGTACTGGAAGATGTGTACTCCTTTATCATGAGGAATACCCGGACGACATCACAGTTCAGGTCCGGCGAACTCAGGCGTCGGGATGAACCCCTCTACCCCCCGGGCGCCATCAGGGAGGGACTGGTCAACGCATTTGCTCACCGCGATTACAGTGATTTTTCCGGCGGAATTGTCGTCCACATCTACCCGGGGCGCCTGGAGATCTCAAACACGGGGAGGTTTCCGGAAGGTGTGACACCTGAAAAACTCAAGGCGGGGACACTGTCTGTTCTGCGCAATCCGGATATCGCACATGTGCTGTACCTACGCGGATATATGGAAAAGATTGGCCGGGGCAGCATCCTGATCCAGAGGGCCTGCACCGAACGCGGCCTGCCGCTACCCCGGTGGTCAGAGGATGAACGCGGCGTCACCCTGACATTCTTTACCACGGAAGTTACCACGGAAGTTACCACGGAAGTCACCACGGAAGTCACCACGGAAGTCACCACGGAAGTTACCACGGAAGTCACCACGGAAGTTACCACGGAAGTTACCACGGAAGTTACCACGGAAGTTACCACGGAAGTCATGCAGATCATCGCGGCCCTCGACGGTGAGATGTCGCGCCGGGACCTCCAGG
>JAAYND010000319.1 GCA_012521035.1 Methanomicrobiales archaeon | reverse complement strand
GTAGTATTGAGTTCAAGATACGGGATCAGGCCGGAGGTGATCTTCTCGGCCATACCATCCGAGATCACGTACGTCCGGACAAGGCGCTCGGCTTCGAGCCTGTCGTCGGCTTCCCGCAACTGTACAATGTCTTCGATAGGATCAAACTGGACAAGTTCACCATATTTCATAGGGCATTCGCCTCGTCTATGGGGAGAAGAACGACGTCCTGGACGTCAGTGTATGAGTATGCCCGGTATTCGTCGTGGCCCGGCACCGCATACGAAAGGGTTGAACCGTCGTAGGATCCGTTCCACGCGGCAACGACCGCCTTCCTGCGGGCAGCCCGCTTGAGAAGACGAAGGGGATCGAGAGAGAGTTCAGAGGCAAACAGGAGTTCGATATTGTCGCACAGGACTACGTCTCCCTCTGCGCTCTCGACCGCATCCCGAAACTCATGTTGAACGGCATTTAACCGTTCTGCAGGTGTATGTTCGAGCGTCCGCTGGCTCACCAGAGAGCCGATATTGAGATAGGAGTAACCATGCCGATCTGCCCATTTTCTCAGCAATGTCGTCTTACCGCTTCCTAGTCGGCCTAAAACAATCGTCAGGCCGACCTTTTTTTCATAAGGAACCGGAGAACGTCTGGATGGCATAGGATATGATACGGTTATCCAATTAATAATTATGATGATTTAATCGTATGGATGTAGAATACTGTTTTTAGTACATCTATTTTAAAAAAAGACGGCATTTTACCTGACTTTAGACGAACTCCGCTGGGCGCGGGCAAACGTGATGTGACCGAATGGCAACCCAGGTGAACGTATCGGTGCGGTCGACCGGCTGCCTTCTTCCTCACGGGACCGCACCCTCCGGGAGACCCTCCAACTCCGGTAGTGGGGGAAGATCAGTCCCTACCGATCACTCGGGGTGTAGCAGAGCCTCCGTATAGGCGCAGTCGGCAATCCAGTAGAGTTCGCGCTCACCGTACATCCGGTCGGCCTGAACGACCACGGGCCGAGCGCGACCCGGTCCAGCAACGCCTGGTACACCGGGCCGGGGCTGCCGCGGATCTTGTAGTCGATCCGGTCGGGGCGTGAGGGTCGTCGCCCTCGCCCGGGACGACGATCGTGGCTCCCTTTCGCTCTAGGGTTATCGTCCAGTGCGCCATCGCACCCCTCCGGCACTATTTATCCCCATCTCCAACAACCTCCCAGCGGCCGCCTTTTCGGGGCCCCACTCATTTGAGCCGACCCGCCTGCTTGAGCTGCCGGAATTTCATTCATACTGATGGTCCCCACCAGTTATCGAAAAGGCCGCAAGCTGGCGATGGGGGGCTGACAGGCCCGCCAGCAAAACCGAGAATACTTTGCATTGGTACTGGCCATCCCTCCGGATCCTGCGTAGTTATTGGCCAGCATGAATAACACTTCAGCACCTTCATATAGAGATAGGCAAAGGATATTTTATGGGATATGCCGACCGGGTAGAACTCTATAAGAAGATTGAGGAGATCAGGAAAAGGCCGTTGATTACATATGTCACCAGCTCGCGCCAGAATGCTGCTGGCATAATGGGATCGGATGTAATTCCCGAATTTTGTAAACAACTCAATGAAATCCCCCCCAGCGAGCAAATGATCGATGTATTGATTGTGAGCCATGGTGGTGATCCTATCGTTTCTTGGCAGGTGATAAGCCTTCTACGGGAACGATTCAAAAAGGTTGGGGTTCTCCTCCCCGCCCATGCGTACAGTTCAGCTACATTGCTAGCTCTGGGCGCAGATGAAATCCAGATGCATCCCTACTCCAACCTCGGACCGGTGGACCCACAACTTCACGGCATGAAAAAAGTTCCCGGAAAACCAGAACAGAACGAAGAGATCCATTTTGGAGCCGAGGATCTGGCTCATTTTATTGAGTTTGTGACCTGTGACGTTGGTATAACAGACCAGGAGCAGAAGGAAAGAGCCTTTGAATTGGTCTGCAACGAGGTTGGGGCGATTCCCATCGGAATAGCGAAAAGAAGTTCTAACCTCTCCCTGTCTTCCAGCAAGAAACTGCTGAGCCTCCATATGAACGATCAGAGCAAGGTTGTTGCCATTGCGGAATCTTTGAATAAGTCATTTTATCATCATGGCTACCCAGTAGGAAGACAAGAGGCAAAAAAAATTGGATTACCGGTCAGGAACCCCGATCCGGAGCTTGAAGCATTGATGTGGCAGGTCTGGATAGACCTCGAGAAAGAGATGCAATGTAACAATCCCTTCCATCCTCTCCATGTAGTACTTAATGATCCTATAATGGGCCCTCAACTTTCTGCTCCTATCCCCCAGATCCAGATCCCGCCCAATGCACCGCCAGATCTATTAACTCAGATAACTCAGCAGATATTGCAACAGGGTCTCCCCGTTACTGAGATTAAACCAATAGAGTACGAGTTATTCCAGGCCACCATTGAAAGCACGAGAGTACGGAGCGAGTTTAGAACACAGCTAAAGATCGCCGCGGTACGAATGCCCGATCTCAACATTAAAGTAAATGTAGCACCAATGTCCCAAGGTTGGAAAACAATAGACACAGCATAAGGAGGAGGAGAAGGTGTATCCCAATATCAGCGAGTCTGATGCCAAAAACAGGACGGTGAAGGCTTTTGGGCCATTTCATCATTATTCGTCCGACAATTCAACCTATGCGGCCCCAATGTCCGGTACATTTGGACCGATAGGCACGATCGATTATGGCGTAATCTACCCACTTCAGAGCTCCTCGGTAGCAGAAGAGCAGAAAGGCCTCGTCCCGGTTGAGCGCGCGGCCCTCGAACTCTCGATGCAGAGGCACAGTCGGGCGCTCGATCTCTTGGCTCAGCACTAATCATACTTTTTTTTGGCAGTTTCCCAGAATCCAGCATTCTACGTCTTTGAGGTCATGCCGATAGGTTGCAACCTCACGAACATAGAGGTCGATCACCTCGTCATCGGCGGTGATGTAGGATCCAGCTTCAAGTATCAGGATCATTTCTGCAACGATGAGAGCCGTCCTCTTGTTCCCTTGATAAAAGGGGTGCTGGGCAGCAATACTATACAGTATCTGGGCGGCTTTCCGGTATGAATCGTTGCAGTAATTTG
>JAAYND010000302.1 GCA_012521035.1 Methanomicrobiales archaeon | reverse complement strand
GGTAGTGTTCTAACTCATAACTGGAAATGATATGTCAGGAATTCCTGCCACTTCCATACACGATCCGTAATACCTTCCCGCATCGCTGGCGTCATGCCTCCTTTAACGTCAATGAAGTTGCTTGCAAACTGAAACAGGTCCATCGCTCTGATATGCCCTATAATCGTCTTTGAGAATGACGCTGTTTTTCTCGCAAATCGACTGATTCGTTGCCGGATTTTATTATTATACCCCTCTACAACAGATGTTGAGATCGAGGCGAGCGGCGGGTTGCCCAGGACTTTCTCCCGGATTATACCAACCACGCGGTTCTTCTTATGCTGTTTGATCACCCGTCCATAGTCTATGCTGTCTTTTGGGAAGTGCTTCTGAAGTGCGGTGAGGTACTGAGGATTCCCATCGGTTGCGATGCTGATTCGGGCAGATGACTCGGGTATCCGGAGTCGTAAAGAGCAGAGGTAAGCAAATTGGTTGCAGGTTTCATCAGTCCGCTTCCCCGAGTGGTGCGCGATCATGAGCTTTGTAGTGCTCCGAATGGCGGTGTAGGTCCATCTATCTCCGTAAGATTGGTCATAGGGCCCTTCACAATGTTTGTTTTTCTTTTTGACGAACGACCAGAACTCATCCATCTCGATTCGGTCGGAGTCGAGATCTTGAAGAAAGTGGGAGGTCAGGAGTTTCGCATGCTCACCAACCAATCTGAGATACCGTATAATCGTAGCCGGATGGTGGTCAGTCACTCGGTTAATACCGCGTATTGAGATCTTCTCCTGCGAAAGGCGACAAATCCGCTCAACCTTCTGCCGCCCAAGACGTGAATTGTAGAGGGGAGTGTTCTTCGTCTCGGTAAAATAAGTCCGGCAGTGCTTGCAGAAATATTGCTGATTCCCTGCAGAGTTCCTGCCATTTTTGATGAGATCTTTCCCTTCTTCGATCAGGAAGAAGTCACATTCCGAGTTTTGGCATGTCATTGGACTGTAACTTCGACGGCGAGACATGGTAGAAAATATGCGTAATACGATATAAAAATATCTGGATATATATAGGGGAATAAAAAGTGTGAAAGGTTTCGGTGGAAATAATACCAGTGACGGCTTAGAACACTACCAAAACACGCATCCTGGCTCAATATTATCGAGGCTTTCTTCAGCAAAACAACCCGGACAGTATTGCGAGGTATTCGTGCGAAATCAAAGGAAGAGATGGCCGAGCGTATATCAGCCTATATTGATGCGTTGAATCAAGCACCAGTAGTATTCAAATGGACGTATAAAACGGATCCCAACCCATCAGGGGTGGAAATGGCATAGGTATGTTAATTTGGAATCATTGCACTAGCGGATTTCTTGGAGCACCCTCTTCCAGTTCTCCACGACCTTTTCAAACACAAAATTCTTCTCCACAAACCGCCTCCCCTCTTCTGTGATCCGCTCCAGATCCGGTGAGTCGAGCGCCCTCTTCACATTCTTCGCAATGCATTCCGGCGAGTTGTTCTCCATAATAAATCCAGTCCTGCCATCTATCAGAACATCTGGTATCGCCCCGACCGGCATCGCGAGCACCGGCGTCCCGCAGGCCATGGCCTCAAGCATGATGTTTGGGAGCCCTTCGGTGTAGGAGGGGAGGACGAGGAGTCGGAGCTGATTGAGGTAGCTTGGTAGGTCGTCGTGGGAGATCCAGCCGGGGAGGTCGACTCGGGCGGTGATGCCTTCTTCCTGCAGGGAGGCCGCGATCGACTCTTTCAATGGCCCGTCCCCGCCGATGAAGGCGCGGAGATCCTGCCGGTCGTTGAGGATGGCCGGCAGGGCCCGGGCGAAATTCTGGACACCCTTCTCCTCACTAAAGCGACCAATATATCCGACCAAGTTCTCTCTATCACGAATTTTGGTAATGGTTGTAAATTTGTCGAAGCTCAAGGAGTGTTCAGAGGCGATATCAATTTTATGTCTATGTAAATCCATATCCCACTCGGTTATTAAGTTATGGGAGTAGAGTACTATTTTATCTGCAAAGTTATTGGTCAGCATCTCTGCGTATGACAAAAGATAATACAGCATACTTTTTTTTGCTTCTGCAAACTTTTTTATTGATGCAGCGGGCATAAATATTATTTTACTTCCAGTAATTTTTGCTACAATGACAGGAAATAGCAGTGCGTGGGCATCTAAAAAAAAGATCCATACTGTAACATTTCCCTTATACTGTAGTATTTTAATTGATGTAAATAACTGTAACACAATGTGATCTGAAATTTTATTTAGCGTGTTATTCTTAGTATAGTAACTTCTTGACGAAACAGTCACTTTTTCCATATCACAGGAATGTTTTCCATAGTTCCCAGTGATGATATATGTATTTTCAGAATAATTATTAACGATCTTAATGAGGTTCGTTAAGGGCGTAATTCCCGCTTTGCTAACGGGATTTGTAATTATTCCAATGGTATATGCTCTTTTTTTCATTTAAACTCCGTAATAGTATAATCCTCGAGGAAATGTAATATGTTTAGATATCTCAAATACAGATCTGAAGTTCAAGAAACAACTCGTGTTCCATCTCAACGGTTTCATTTAGTTCGATAAGGTTATGCGGGAATCCATCACTTTCAGACAGATTGATTGAATTTGTCATTCTAGAGATATCCCCACTCCTGCCACCAGGTGGTTCCTAAGAAGTAAGATGCATCTATTGAATTCAGGAAATAGATCTTCACCGCGTACCCCTCCTTGAGGCAGCCTCGATCGTGCCTTTCCAGAACCCAAACGTGTACGACATATGTTCAAGGGCGAAAACGATAGGTATCGAGATGAGGTACTCGGGCCTTCGTGCCCTGGTGAGCAGAACCAGAGTGTAGCCACCGACAATCGCAACGTAAATCCCGAGCAGAGCAAAGAACACCCGGGGCGAGATGAACGCCGTCAGGAGGATACCGATAGCTGCAATCGGTGGAACCACCTGGAGATCCCAGAGCCAGTTAACACCCCGACCGTAGCCAAAGAAGTGCATTCGCCTCACAAACTCATTAAGTCCTCGTTCTTGGTGGTGGTGGACAATGGCATCCGGCGTGTAAACGATCGGGCCGAGCTGCTGGAGCCGTGAGTTCAACTCGGTATCTTCGTTGATGATGGGGCGGATATTTAACGAGTTGTCGTTGCTTTTTCCCATAAGACCGAATACCTTCCAGAGAGAAAATCCTTCCACGCTAAGAGGACAAGATATTCATTCAACAATACATAGTATGCAACCTTGAGGAGCAAAGATAATGAGAAAGATGAATCCCCGCTCTGCTTCCCGAGCAGTTGTGCTCTCAAATGGAGAAGAATAGCAAAAAGGCCTATAAATAGAGCTAGAGTGAGAGTACAATGTGAGAATACGATTTGAAGAACCCCTATAGCCATGTAGAGGATAGGAATGGAAAGAAGCATGAAAGGAGAGAACATGACTAACGTCTTGTGAGAAGGGAATATGAGTCCTCCATACCAACCTCCCGAAGACAGCAGGAATTTTCCATGCTTAAACAGGTTCTGAATCGTTCCGATAGTAGTCCGCTTCCTTTGTTTGATCTGATCCTCTAGTGTGGTAGCAGCAGGCTCATATACAATTGCGCTAGGTTCGTACACTATCCTGTAGCCCTTTGCTTTGATTGAAATGCACATGTCTAGGTCTTCAGAAAGCATCTGGACATCAGCATCGGCAAGATCTTTCCTCCATGCATTGATCTCGCCATGGAAGAGACACGCAGAGTCAAGTATTGATTCGCCGATTCTCATCATATATTCTAGATCCCAGTAAAATGAGGTTGGGGTTGCGAGTCCATCATCTGGATTTGCAACGCAATACCTCCCTCCTACTGCGCCTACCTCAGGATCCTTGAAATGCGGCATGATTTCTAAAAGGACATCGGGATCAAAGATTGCGTTCGCATCGGTCACGAGAACTAGATCTCCACTAGCATGCTTCTTTCCAAAATTTATCGCAGATGCTTTTCCATTTCTCTCTTTTTCCTGAACCAGTTTGATCGCGGGGCTGAGATTTTCATGGTTCTCCAGAAATCTCTGTGCAATGTTGACTGTCCTATCGAGAGAACCGGAATCAATCACTATGATTTCGTACTTGTCCTTGGGATAATTGAGGTTCAAAAGATTCTCTAATCGCTTTGTGATGACAGTCTCCTCATTATATGTAGGAACTAAGATCGAGACGAACGGTTGATATGTATAGTCTTTTGCCCGAGGATTTACTACAGCGGCAATAATTGCCATTAACAGGGGATATCCTACAAACTGCCAGATCAACAGCAATGATACTCCAATGAGTATGGAGAGTAGAATCAAATTCATTTCTCACTTACTTCCTAACTAAAACTGTAATCATAACGTATACTCCTTTGACGATCCCTTCGTAATCATCACGAGCGAGTTCAAAATCAGCCCCGACGTCACCAGCATCAACCCGAGGATCAGCGCTGCAAACCCGCCCGTAAACACGATATAATGAAACGCCCCGCTCCGGTAGAATTCCGAGAACACGTGGATCTCCGCCCCGATCCCGAACAGAGTTACGAACACCCCCGGGATCCCGAACGACAACAACGGCCGGCGGTACCCGATCAGCCCCACGATCCGGGCGAGAACCCCGAAGCCATGACTCACCGGGTTCTTCTTGTGCTTATTGGGAACATCGTAACTCACCGATATCGGAACCTCAGTCATCGCGAGACCGAGGAGGGCAAAGTGAGCGATCATGTCTGATTCGATGTTGTAGCCCTCCGAGGAGAACGTCAGGTTCTCGAGGGCCTGCCGGCCGAGCGCTCGGAAGCCCGACTGTGAGTCGGTCGTCACAAATCCGCCGTCAGTCGAGAGGTTCGTGAACCCGTTTAAGACCTTCTGGCCGGCGATGCGGTACTTCGGTATGTCGGCCTTGATATCCAGAAACCGGGAACCGATGACGAGGCCCGCTTTGCCCGCGAAGATCGGGGCCGCAACAACCGGGATCTCGTTGGGGTCGTGCTGGCCGTCGCCGTCGAGCGTCACGACAGCCTCATAGCCGAGGTCGCGGGCCCGGGAAAATCCGGCCATCATCGCTTTCGCCTTGCCACCGTTCTTCTCGAACCGTATGACGTCGGCGCCGGCGAGTCGGGCGATCGCGGCGGTTCGGTCGGTTGAACCGTCGTCGACGACAATGACATGATCGGCGTGCTGCTGCGCCTGGAGGATGACCGATCCGATCACCAGGCCCTCGTTGTAGGCCGGGATGACCACGGCGATCCGCTTCCCGCTGTAGCGAGGCCCGTCGTTCGCGGTCTTCCCGGAGGAGACCCCGGCAACCACGAGATCGCGGACCTGTGAGAGGATCTCGGTTCCGACTGAAACGCCGTTCCCGCCGAGTCGGATCGTCTCTATCGCCCGCTGCCCATAAGCACCAAACCCATCGGCGATCTCACTGACCTCCGCCCCACAGGAGGCGCAGGCCTCGCCCCAGAAGACGACGTCGTTCCCCCGCCGGAGCTCGGCAAGCAGTTTCGGCACATCCTCCGGGTTGTGCTGGCCGTCAGCATCGATGATGACGAGCTCCTCCACATCGAGGCTCCGGGCGGTATCAAATATCGTCTGGAGCGCCGCGCCGTAGCCCCGGTTCACCTCATGCCGAAGAACAATCGCCCCGAGGGCCTCCGCAATCCGGGCGGTCTCGTCCTCTGAACCGTCGTCAACGACCAGAACTTTATCTGCGTGCTGCTGTGCACCGACAATGGTCTTTGCGATGTAGGCCTCCTCGTTGTAGGCTGGCATCGCCACCAGAGTCCGGATGGCGCCGGCCGGCTGCGATCGTCGCACCCCAGGATCCGGGACTGTTGAATTGCTGATAGGAAGAGAGACTCTTCCCCCGCTGCCATCATTGCCGGCGACCGATATAACAGGGTGGATGGCGGCCCCCTCTGGAGTGCGAACGCAAAGGATCGGGGTTGAACCGGCCCCCGGTCCCCGATCTCTCCTGGGGCAAGGGGAGTGATTCTCTGTAACTCCGGCGGACCGGGCGCTCATCTTCCCCTCACCTGACTTGGGTGGAGTCGTCGCGCACTCCGCGCAGGGCTGCCTCCATACAAACACCAGACACACCCCCTGGCGCAGGCCCGTATCAGGCCGCATCACTGCCTGCCGGATGAGAGCGGGCGTCTTCTTCCTTCCAGCAGTGCCAGCCTGAAAGAGCGATGGGTTTCTGACACCAGATTCCGCGGGTATGGTGGAGGATTCAGTATATATATATTTCTAAAGGGTTGCCCGGGGCAGGGTCAAAGGTGAACCGGGAGGATTGCCGCTAGATCCTGCCCCCGACCGCCAGAACATTTCCTTCCATGCTGTCTGGAGATTGATGAAAAAGTTTATAGCAAGGTTTGACGATGGGCCACCCATGAAGAACCCTGTAAAATACCTTTTGTTGCTTGGTGTGGTCATCGCCCTCCTGTTCCCTGCAACAGTCGCGGCAGATGCCTACATCACGATAACGACTGATGATGTGACGGAGTACTGGGGCCTCCGTATCGCGACCGTTGATGCCCTCGATCCCCTGGAGACCGAAGCCTCTCTTGTGACTCTGGAAGGCGATAACCTCACTACAATCCCCTGCCCGGCCTTTGGGACGATAACCCGGATCTTCGATCCCGCGGCCGGCACCTACGGTGGTGCAGAAGTGACCGTTCTGGAGAACAAGACCGTCGCCGGCAGCTCTCTTCCGGCCAGCTACTCGTTCTTCAGCAACCGGACGATCCCGAACTTCACGATGAAGATCCCGGACCGGGCCGGCAACGTCCTCCTGATCCGATCCCTGGAGTCTCCTGAGGGGGAGATCAACTTCACCGCGTTCTTCAGGGCTGCAAAGGATCTGGGTTATCTCTTCACCGGCGACGCCATTCTCTATAGCAACGCAACGGGCATATCAGCCTGCGGTAACATCGATATGCACGACTACGACAGTGACGACCTGAACCTCACGCTGGCAGGAAACGAGGCCAATCTCTCTGATTTTGAGACAGATGGTGAGATGCTGCAGAATATGATGGATGCCTGGCCCTACACCCGGCCGGAGGCCGGCGAGTACCTCCTCACTGCGGTGCACTACGACAGCGCCAACGAGACGCTGCATCTCCTTGCCGCCACGCCGGTCCTCATCCTTGATGGCAATCCTGCTGTCACATGGAGCGGAGGCGATCCGTACTATCAGGACCGGGGCGCCGGCGCAACGATCTCCTTTGGGGAGGATGTGGACCGGACGGCATTTGTCCTCCTCAGGAAGAACACCACCTATGATCTCGTAGTACAGGTCGATACTGTAAAATTCGCGAACCGCCCCGTCCCGACCTCCGTGACCGATCTGATCACCCTCCTGCAGGCGACCACCGATGAGGCCGGGCCGGTTACCTGCACCCTGACCCCGGGTGACATCCCAGCCGTGAGCGATGCGGATTCCGACCTCGTCATCGCCAGGGGGTATGGGCTCTCCGGGTATGCGGATGGATCTGAAGTGGAGATCGAGGCAGGGGCTCTTTCCTCCCTCAACCCCGGCATGTATTCCCTCTACGCTCTGGGCATGAAGGATGGGGAGATCGTTGCAGTCGACTACCTGGAGGTCGAGATCCAGACCACCTCATGATGCCGGCACCAGTCATGGTGGCAGGAGGGCTCACCCCCTCTCCATCATCGGAGATGTGTAGCTCCCTGCATGAGATCCCGGCCCATGCTCCGGGGAGGTAGAGAATGAGCCGGATCATTGCCGTGAACGCGGGAGGGGGAGATTGACAGCCAGGAAGAAGTACTCTGCTGCGGCAGCACTTTCAGCCTGGCTCGTCATAGTCGCCGTATTTATGATTCTCAACCGCACCCTCGACCTTGAGGTCTTCTTCGTCCTCTCGCTCATCGGCCTTCTCGTGATCGCGGTCCTGATCGACGGTGCCTTCTCCCGGCCACGCTACATGCGCTACCTCGGCTACTTCATCGCAGCAGGGGTCGCTCTCTTCGCGTACATCGTCGTCCAGAAGATCCTGGAGATCCTTGCCACATGAACCCCCGTGCCCTGCATACCATCCTCGCGGTTGCCATCATCGCGACACTCATCCTCCTTGCAGGAGAGGCGACCACCCCGCTCCTCTACACGGCGGAGAACACCTCGACTGCTGCTCACGTCGACCCAACAACTGTTCTGAAACTCTCCGATAACGATGCCGGCGCTCTCATCCCCCTTATGGAAGACCTGCTGGGAGAGACCGGCACGCTCACCCTCAACATCCGGCTTGGGGATTACGAGAGCGCCGAACGCGACCTCGCCCGGTATGCCGATCTTTCAGGCCGGTTTGATGAACTCATCATCAACCTGGATATCTCCGGAACAGAGATCGGTGAGTTCCAGCAAAACAATCAGGAGAACCTCGCCGCCCTTGGAGCTCTCCTGGATGACGCCCGGCGGTTTGAGGACTTACAACGGGTCGAGATTCAGGTCCAGGGCGATGAAAGCCAGCGTGCGACTGTCATCTACGAGGGAGAGGTTCTTCAACAGAAACTGCAGAGCGGGGCTGCCGCCTACGCGGGCAGGGAGGGCGCGACAATCCGGATCGCTGATCATTACGGTGTGAACGCCACTCCCTACCGGGAGAGCGTCAGGAACTATGCAGAGATCGCCGGCGCTACGGCGAGCCGGCAGGCGGAGGCCGGAGGAGGT